>NZ_JBTGVF010000023.1:0-13771 GCF_054343435.1 Mycoplasma sp. 5370 | reverse complement strand
ATAAGGCGAACAAAAAAACTTAACCTAATGTTAAGTTTTTTGTCCCACTTTAAAACTCTTACTTTTAGTTAAAAAAGCAACTAAAGAATCGAGTGATAAATTGCTTGAAAAAATTAAAGTTTCAGAAGAGTTATTTTATTCAGATGAAAATGCAATTTATTACAAAAAAAATAAATTATCACATGAACTTTCTTTCATTAACTATGAAAACAAACACATAGGATTTGTGGAAGAAAAGAATTATAAATATGGTGTTATTGAAAACTATAGTTTGAATAAATCACACTTTTTAGTATTTCAAAACAATGTAGTTCAAAAAGTTGAAAAATTTGATCAAAATTCTGCTTTAAAAAGTGGTTGAACAAGAAGAGCAGTTTGAACAACAATTATTTACTGAATCGCATACATAATTTTATTAGTAGTAGTAATTATACTTGCAGTTCAAAGATAATTTTATAACCATATTTTAAAGAATATTATTTAAAAATAAACTAATAAAAAGAGAGATAATTATGGCAAAACCAAATGCAAAAATTCTAATAAGTGTACTAGCATTAACAGCACTTTCAACATCAATAGGAACAACTGCAACTGTTTTTTGAAATAGTAGAAATAATAATCAAAGTGATTATACAAAAGCAAAAGTTGAAGCTAATTTAGAAGCAGATAAACTACTTGATGAAAATAAGAAATCCAATTTTAAACAAAAAATCGATGCAACAACTACAATTGAAGAAATCAATGCAATTAAAGATGAGATTGCAAATGATTTAACAACTCAATTAAACGAGCAAAAAAATAAAGCAAATGCTTTAAAAGATAAACTTTCAAATCAAGAAATTAAAGATAAATTCACTGCTGAAATTAATGATGCTACTACAAGTGCTCAGTTAGAAGCAATTAAAGATAGAATTACTAAAGCATTAAAAGCAGAAGCACAAGCTGCAGTTAATTCATTAGAAAAAGAAGCACAAAAACCTTTTTTAAATCAAAAATTAGAAAGTACTAATTCTCCTGAAGAAATCTTTAAAATTAAAGAATTTGCACAAGTATTACTTGAAGCACATTTATTAATTGATAAACTTGAATCTTCTGATGAAAGAATAAAATTTGCTAATGAACTTAATTCTATAAATGATGAAGATAAAGCAAAAGTTGAAGAAATAATCCAAAAAATTAAAAAAGCAATTGAAGATCAACTTGCTAAAGAACTAGCGGCAGCAAAACAAGCAGCAGAAACTGAAATTTCTAAACTAACTGATGAATCTAAAAAACAAGAGTTAAGAACAGAATTAGAAGTAGCAACAACTATTGATGCTGCTAATGTAATTAAAGACAAAGCAGTAAGAGAAAAAGAAAAAGAACAATACACTACTGAAGTAGATAGAAAGAAAGTTGATGCTCGTACTGAAATATCTAAATTAACTAAACAAGAAAATAAAGATCCTTTAAATACTGAATTAGATTCTGCTAATACAGTTGAATTAGTTCAAGCAGTAATAGATAAAGCTATCGCAAAACAACAAGAAGAATTAAATGAAGAGAAAAGAAAGAATCATCTTCAAGCAGATAAAATTCAAGACAACGATATTAAAACAAATCTTAAATCAAAAGTTGATTCAACAACAACTTTTCAAGATTTAAACAAAGTAAAACAAGAAATTGAAAAGCAACTAGCAAAAGAATTAGCAAATGCTAAAAAAGAAGCAGAAGCTGAAATTGCTAAACTAACTGATGAAACAAAAAAAGAAGAGTTAACAAATGAGTTAATATCTGTAAATACTATTGATGAAGTTAAAGTTATTAAATCCAAACCAATAAATGAACAGGAAAAAGAACAGGCTCGTATAATTGCAAAAAATGAAATTAATAAGTTAGCAGAAGGAGAAGAAAAAACTAATTTATTAAATATTGTTAATAATTATAATTCAACTTTGAAAGAGATTACTGAAGCTAAAGAAACTGCACAAAATTCACTTGCAACTTCATTAAATGAAGCGAGAACATCTATTATTAAACTAGTAGGACATAGTGAGTATGATTTTTTGAACCAACAAATTGAAACTAATAAAGAAAATCAAGCAGAGTTGAAAAAAATCATAAATGAATCAAATGTCAAATTTAACGAAAAAGTACAGGAAGTTAGAGAAGTTATTGATAGTATAGAAGGTAGTGAAGTAGAAGAGAATTCTGAGTTCAAAGCTAAAAAAGAAGAGTTAATTAATAAACTTTCTTTAGCACCTAATGTAACTAAATTAGAAGAAATTAAAAATGAAGCAACAGAAACTAGAGAGAAACAAAAAGATAGATTAATAAAATCTTATAAACCTAAACTTTTACATTTAATTTATAAGAATTTAAGAGAAGGAAGTGAAGCTAAAAATCAATTTTCTAACACTGTAAATTCAGCAACTACTTTTGATGAACTAAAAACAATATCAGATAAAGTAAATAAAATTATTGAAGATCTTATACAAAAAGCAAGAAAAACAATTCTTATACTAGAAGGAGATGACTATGAAATAGCAAAAGCCAATGAAATTCTCGATAGTAAAGACACAAGAGGTGCAAATTTTCAAGAGTATGTAGAAGATCACATAATAAAATATGCTATTTCTTATGTTGAAAGCAAAAGAAGTGATGCTATATATGAAGTAGAACATGTAATTTTCGAAAGAAGACAATACTATTTAGAAGCTTTAAGAAGCAAGGAAACAAAAACTATTGCAAAAATAAATGCACTTAAAGAACAAGCATTAGAAGAAGCACGATTAGAAAACGAAAAACAACAAAATAACCCAAGTTAAAAATTTGAGAATATAAATATTACTTTTTAATCCTATAAATCATTAATTAAAGAATGGATTTATGTTGAAATTCATAAACAAAAAACTCCACTTAAAATAAGATGGAGTTTTTGTTATAACATATTTTATTTTTTGGTTAAAACTATTAAATTTTCAATGTGAAAAGTTTTACAAAACATATTAAAAATTTCAATATATTCAATTTTATAGTTTTCTTTTAGAAGAGAAATGTCATATGCTTGTGTTGAAATGTTACAAGATAAATAAATGATTTTATCAGGTAGCAACCTTTGTAATTCATTTATTACTTCTTTCTTTAAACCAGTGCGATCAGGATCTACTATTATAGTTTTCCCTTTTAAAGAATTTAAATTTTTTAAATATTTATAAACATCTTGATTGAAAGGAGTAATATTATTTATTTTATTTAAGTTAATATTATATAACATATCTTTATATGAATTTTTGTTTATTTCAACCGCTTCAATAGTTTTAGCTTTGCTGCTTATAAAACAAGCAATTGAACCAATTCCTGAATATAAATCTACTACTTTAGCATCTTGATTTATAAAATTTTTAATTCTGTAATAAGCTTCAAGAGCAACTTCTTTATTCACTTGATAAAAAGAACCAATGGAAACCTTAAAACGAAGGTTTTTAAAATTATCAAAAGTAAAGATATTATCTTTTTTGTGTCCTTCAATTTGCGTTTCAAGTTTTCTTATAATAATTTTCCCTTTTTGATTACTAAATGGTTTTATATCTGTTAATAAGAAATCGTCTAAATAGAAAATTTCATTTGAATTTTTCTTTTTTAATCCACCATCAAATAAAGTGATTTTATTTCGATATCTTAACTCTTTTGTTCCTTGAAAATAATTAATTTTATATTGATTTAAATCTATTTTTGCAATTTGTTTAAATACAGAAATTAAATTATAAATTTTGTATTCTTTTTCTGCTTCTTTATTCATATGCATTAATTCATATCCACCTATAAAATCTGCATTTTTAGGGATTTCAAGATTTCTATTTTTATCTGCTATTATTATTTTTGTAACCTTACCTATATAATAATTTTTTTCTTCTTTTATAAAGGTAAATTCCACAGTTTCATTTAAAATTGTAAAAGGTAAATATACAGGTTTTTGATTTCATAAACCAACACCTTCACCTTTTTGATTATAAAAAAATATTTTAGTTATCATCTCTAGAAATCATTTCTTTTATATTGTTAATAATTGTTTCTTTATTAATTAATCAATCTATTTTTTTTATTTCGATTATTTTGTAATTTTTAGCTTTTAAAAAATTATTTTTATCTTTATTGATTATATAGTTTTCATATGAATTATAGCTACTATAATCATCGATCGTAAATGCTACTAATATTTTATTTTTTTCATTAGTAATTGCTAAATCAATATTTTGACTACCAATAGAAAAATCTTTTTTTACATATAATTTTTGAGTTTCAAAAAAGGAATCAGATTCAAAAGTATCATAAATTTCTTCTTTTAATTTATTATGGATTTGGACTTTATTATTATTATTACTTTCATCTTCATCTTTAAGTTCTAAGTTTAAATAGTTGGTTCTTTGTTCATTTGTTAATTCTAAAAATAATAATCACTTTTTAAATAAAGCAATATCTTCATTTTGATTAGTATTTTCAATTTCTTCTGCTTTTAGAGATTTAATTACAATTATTTTATCTTTTGCTCTTGAAACAGCAACATTTAAAGCGTTTTTTCCACCTGAACGGGAAACATAAGTAGTATGTAATGCGGTAGTTTTATCATAAACAACAGAAATTATTAATAAATCGGCTTCATCCCCTTGAATGTTTTCTATGTTTTTCAATAAAACTTTTTCACTAATTAGAGCTTCTTCTAATTCTGGATGATTGTTTAAAATTTGATTTTCAATATATTCTCTTTGGGAACTATTAAAGGTTAAAAGAATAATTTTCTTATACTTGTTTAGGTTTTCTTTTGTTTGTTCAATTGCAATTTCTGCTTCTTTTTTATTGATTTTATTTTCTCATACACCATCTGTTTGAATAACTTCAATGGAGTTATGATTTTTTGTATTAAATTTATCTATTACATCAAGTTCTGAATTATAGAAATGTTTTGATGAAAAAGTCATTAATGAAGCATAATTGGAACGATAATTTTTATCTAGTAAAATACTATAAACACCTTTAAAAACTGCATAATTTAAGATGGATTCAATGTTTCCTAATTCAGCATCTTCTACATTGCTTCGTGTTGAAAATCAACTTGTAGGTTGCATTTGTTTGTCATCACCAGCAAAAATTTTGATTTTTGCTAAATATAGTATTGGAAATGCTTTTTCAATAAAGATTTGTGATGATTCATCAAGGATAACATAGTCAAATTCATTTTTATCTCACTTACTTAGTTCTGTATCTACTGAAGAAATAATAATAGGATATAATTCTTTAATAATTTGGTGGTGTTCAAGAACAAATTTATAAGGATCTCTATGTTTTGTTCTAACTGCAAGAACAAATTTTGAATAAAGTTTTTTCATCTCCTTATTTTGATTAATTTTTTCTAGTTTTTTAAATAATCTATAAAAGGTAAAGTTTACAAGTTGTTCTTCATTGGAAATATCTTGTTTTGAGCTTTCAAAAACAAATTCATAGAAACTATTAATGTCACTCAATTCTTGTGGAGTTAAAGAACTTAATTTATCGGTTATTTCTTTTAAATTCCCATTAAAATTATGAATTTCTTTTTTAATAATTTCAATATCTTGTTTATCTTCATCAGTTAATTTTTTAAAAATTTTTTGAAAGAAATTGTTTTTCTTTCCTGATTTTGCATCTAAAATAGCTCACTTTAATTTTTTAATATTTTCTTTAAAATCATCTGTATTAATACTAATATTTTTACTAATTTTATATAAAGATTCAATTGTATTTGGAGATAAAGATGCCACATTTTTCTTTATAAAAGAATAATTTTCAATTTTTTGTTCAAGATTTTCATTATTAGCAAATTTATTAAATAAATCTATATATTCTTTTTCATCATCATAAATAATTTTCAATGATTCAATATTGGATTTATTTTCAAAATTTTCTAATATATTAATTAATTTTTCTATAGGTTCATAGAATGTTGCTTTATTCATAGAATTATCATTTAAAATAAATAAGCAAAAAATTGATAACTTATTCATTCTATCTTTTAAAACATCTAAAGCAGCTTTTTTCTGAGAAACAACAAGACCTTTTTTATCAAAAATAATAATATTAGCAATAATATTAGAAATAGTTTGTGATTTTCCAGTACCTGGAGGACCTCAAATTATGGTATTTTGAGAAAGAGCTGATACTGTTGCTTTATCTTGAGAATAATTAGTTTTATTTATTTTTACAAAGTTAAAAACTTTATTAAAGATTATTTTATTAACTTTGTTTTTGTAATTATTTTTATTAAAGTCAACATCTAAAATTTCATCTAATTCATCATTTTCAATAATTTTTTCCATTATTTTTCTTTGGTGACTTCCGAATGAATTAAAAATTCCTAAAACCATACCAGGGTGAAAATGTAAATTATTATCAATTAAATCCACATTAACTTTGGAAATATTATTTTTAAAAGTTTTAATATTGAAATTTGATCAATTAGTTTTTATAACTTTTTCCAATTCTTCAATAGATAATCTAGAAACATCAATATCCACTCCTAGTAAATAATTTCCTTTTTCTAAAACTCAAATTAATTTTTCATTAATTTTAATTTCTCCATCAGAAAATAAAAAAGCTTGTGAATTAGAAATATCAATATTAACTTCTTTAAAAAATAAAGGAGCAAATATTTTTCTTTTTTCAATTTCAACAGAAACAAAAAGCATTCCTATCTGCATTGGTCAAATATTTCTTTCACTATTTAAACTTCTTGCTTTGGTTAAAAATTTCTTTCATTTATAACTATTTTTCTGTATTTTTTCTTTTAATTCGGATTGCAGTGCTTTATTTTCTTTATCAAAATCTTTTTCTAATTTAACTTTTGTTTCTGCACTTAAAATATCATTATTTTTTATAAAAATAGATTCAACTTCTTCAACAGAAGAAGCGTCTTTTATTTCATTTACTATTTTTTTTAAGTTGTTTTCAGTTAAGGCAACTCTAAAATTTGCTTGTGTATAGATTTTTTCAAATTGTTTTTGATCAAACAACTTGAATACATCCATAAAATCATGATCATTTATGTTAACAAAAAGCGATGTATCAAATCTATCTACATCAAATAAGTTGTCTAAAATTCTTTTATAATTTTCTTTATTTTTCTTTATTACATCAAAGTTGATATTCATATTTTTCCTTTTACTTCATTATATTTTCAATTTCTGTTTTTAGGTATTCAGCAACGTTTCCTACTATTAAATTAACATAAGTACTAGAAACTAAAACACCCGAAATTCCTTTTAATTTTTGTATTTCTTCAGCTTTAACTAATTTAGTGTTATTTAAATAAATTTTAATTTTTTTATGACTATTTTCTATTTTATTAATGTTTTCTTTTTTACCAAGAAGTTCAATTAATAAAGCAACATTTATGCTTGTTTTATAACTTTTTGATAATTGATTTTCTGTTTTGTTTTTGGATTTATTTTTTCAATAAATCCAAATAAAACCCAAAGTTATTATTGTTAAAAAAACAATTAAAATTTTATCTTTTGTTCTCATTTTCATCTCCTTTTTTATGTTTTTCAAGTAGAATATAAAGCATTACCCTTTTGATTCTGCTACTTGTATATCTTCTGGAATTACATTTATTTACAAATTCATCATAAGTTTTTTCTTCTATATGCTTTTTAAATAAATTTTCCATTCCTTCACTAATCATTGGATTTAATTTCAAAATTTCTGCAGGGGTATTTCTTACAATATCTTGAAATTTAGAATAATAATTTTCTATCCTATCAGGAATTTTATCAAATTTCATAGGTGTATATTTAGAAATATCTTGTTTTTCAAAAATCATTTTCCTTATCAAACTTGCAGAAGCAAATTCGTTAAAAGTGGTTTCTGAGTGAAAACCAACTGTTCTTTGCATACAAAATGCTTGAATTGGATAATTATTGAAGACAATTGATTTAACATACTCTAATCCTAAAATATCGTTAGGCAATCTTATTTCTTCACCAGTTAAAGTTTGTAACGCTTTTGCACTAGAATTTGGAAAGGAAAAGCCTTCTTTTAAGTATTTTTTAACTAGTTTATTATAAATTTCTTCATTATAATAAATAGTTTCAGCAATTTTGTATAAATTATCAATATTATTTGATTCACTTCCAAAAATAAGTTTATCAATTTTTAAATCATTAATAATTTTTAAAGCACCATTTGCAAAAATATGGGCTGCTTGAGTTGCATATTCAAAAGGTAATTCGACAACAAAATCAGCACCATATTTAAGTGCTTGTTCTTTTCTTTTTTCAAAAGAAGCTACTGCCATTTCTCCTCTTTGCACATATTTTCCAGAAAGTATGATGTATATTTTGTCACTCGGGAAATTTTTCTTAACATATTCTAGTTGATGTTTGTGTCCGTTGTGAAATGGATTATATTCTGCTATTATTGCTATTGCCATAAAATAATTTTATTAAAATCTGTAAAAAAAAGAATAAAATAATTTAAAAATTATTCTATTCTTGAGGTGTCAAATAAACCACTTGTTTCTAAAACAGGTTTGATAGAGATTCAAATGCTTGGATCAACATTTTTTAATTCATTTACAATGTATTTTACTTCTAAATATAATGCAATAGTTTTGATTTTATATGTTGGTTTTCCTGTATATCCAGAAATCCCTTCTCATAAATTATAGGAATGTCAATATTTCATAACTTTTAAATGAGCAAGAATTTTTTCAGGCTCAGAAGTGTGAAAAGTTAATTCCACTTTTTTGTATTTTGGATAAATTAAGTTTACTATCATTGATGTTAGGAATATATACATAATAGTGGAAACAACTTGAATTCCTAAAATTTTATGTATTTTTCCTTCTCCAATATTAAAATAACCAAGTGTTCCAAAAAGTACTAATGAAACAAAAGCTATACTAATAGAAATAGAAAATAATATTTTTCCAATTGGTTTTCTTTTTTTAGTTGAATAGTAATAAGAAATAAAATCTGTCCCTCCACTTGAACCACCAAATTTTCAAGCAAGACCAATTGAAACTCCTATTAGTACAGAACCTAAAAAGGTATAATATAGAATAGGTCATAAATCTGTGTTTAATTCTAGTGCTTTTACTACATCTCAATTATCAGATTCAACAGTTATATGGTTACTTAAAAAGTCATGAACTACTGTTATATTAAAAAATAAATTTCATAAGTTTTGAAAAATCATTCAAATTATCGTTAAATACATAAAACTTCTTTTTAAATGTTTTCAAAATAAAATGATTAGCGGTAAGTTTAGTGCTAAGTAAAGTAAAGAAAAATAATGTTTTGTTTCACTAAAAATATATGTAATAAGAGTTGGGATAGCTGTTAATCCAGAAGGAATTGTTTTAGCTTTTGCAAGTACAATTACTATTGAAAAAGTAAAAAGAAAAGAAGAAACCAACATCATAAAGATTGAAAAAGGTTTCTTTTTACAAACATCAATAAAATTCTTAGGATTATTATCACCAGTGTTAATTAATTCATTTTCAAGTTTTTTAATTTTTTTAATAAAAGTATTATCGTTTTTTTTCATATTATTCCTATGTGCTATTTACGTTAATATTTTATATTTTTTTCAAAAAAAATAAAAAAAATTTTCAAAAAATAAAAAAAAGATTTCTATAAAATGTTTTTTTGAAATTATTGCTTTTTTTATTTTGTTTTTTTAAAAAAATGTTTATTATTAAATTACACACAAAAAAACAAGGAGTAAATAAAATGGTTATAGGTATTAGCGGAATGATTAGTAGTGGAAAAAGTACACTAACATCATCTTTAGTAAAAAAATTTCCAAATTCAGAAATGTTATTAGAATTTAATGAAAACGACGAAGTTTTCAACACATTTTTAAAGTGATTATATGAACAAAGAGAAAATTTGACAATTGGTTTTCAAACATACATTATTGAAAACCATTCATCAATTTTTGCAGATAGACTAAATAAATTTAAAGAAAGAAATCTAAAAAACAAAGAAAAAGGATTTTTTTTCTTAGATAGATTTTCAATTGAACATCATATCTTTGCTCAAATAAATTTAGCAAAAAAAGAACCTAAATATATGAGAGCATATGAACTAGCTTTTAGAGAATTGATTACACCAGAAGAATTTCCTGATCTTGCAATTTTTTTAGATATTTCTTTTGAAACATTTAAAGAAAGATTTTTCAAGAGAGAAAGAGCTGTAGAAACAGACAATTGAGAAAAAAATAAAGAATATTTTGAAGTTTTACACAGAAATTACAAACCTTATTTTGAAAAATTATGTAAAGAATTTAACTTAAATTATGTTGTAGTAGACACCAACGGTTTAAATGAAGAGCAAGTGGAAGAAAAAGTTATTGAAATTATTAAAAATTACTCGAAAAATAGAAAATAATGATAACGACGAGAAATAAATTTTTATCCTTCATTTTATCGTTTTTCCCTTCTACAAAAGAACGTTGAAAATTATATTCAAAAATCGCAATACCTGTAGTATTGTCCGGTTTTTTAGTATCTTTAAATGGTTTTATTGATAATTTTATGGTTACAGGAATTTCAGGTGGTGTTTCAGCATTAAATTTTGCAAACGCATTCACCGGAATTATTGGTGGAATTTTAATAAGTTACAATGCAATTGGAATGCCTTTATTTGGTCAATTTTGGGGCGCCAAAAAATCAAAAGAAACAAAAGAAGTTTTGAGAACAAGATATTTAATTTCTTTTGCTTTTGGACTTATATTTTCAATTATGATTTTAATATCTCCAGAATTTTTTATAAAGACGATTGCAAAAGATAATAATATAGTCAATGGAGAGCATAGTCAAACTTATTTAGATATTGTAAAACAAGCAACAGATTATATAAAAATAATTGTTATATCTTGAATTTTAATGTCTATTTCTTTTACTACTATTTCTTTATTAAGAGAAACAGGTAATGGTGGAATTTCATTATATATATCATTAACTAGTTTATTAACAAATATAATTTTAAATTTAACATTAATACCAAAATTTGGAGTTGTTGGTTCTGCATGAGCAACTGTTTGTTCAGGTATTGTGAGTTTAGCTGTAAGTTTAGTTTTTATGGGACTCAAAAGTAAAAAAACACTTGTAAATCCTTTAAAAATATTTAAGATTAGCAAAAAAATATGAATATTATTTTTAAAAAGAATACCAAGTTTTCTTTTATCTTCATCTAGCTTTGTTTTTATTTCCATAAGAACTTTTTTATGAGCAGCAGGTTATAAAGTTGGTTCATTGGGTTATGGAGAATATAAGGAGTACTGAGGACTTGGTGCTGCAGCTATTTTAGGAATAACAACATCATTAACCAATATCTTTACATCGACTTTTGGGATTATAGGTGCTAATGTCACGTTGTTTGTTGGAAAAAAATTAGGAAACAATGAAATTGAAGAAGCAAAGAAAAATGCTAAAGAATTAAAGGGATTTCATTTTGTAATTGCATTAGGTTTATCATGTATATTTGCGATTTTAATTATATTTATTCCTTTTATGAAGTTCTTTTCTTCTGGTGTTGAGACTGGTTTAGAAGAGCAATTAAAACAAATAGGGGTATCACAAAATATAATTGATAAACAAAAAGAGTTAGCTTCAGCATATTATTTAAAAGAAATACAACTAACATCAATTTCAATTGCTATATTTAATCCTATATGAATAATTTTTAGTTCTAGTGTTAGAACTATGGAAGCGGGAGGAAAAAATAATTTAACTTCTATATTACAATTTGGTTCAGGAATTGGTCAAATATTGTGATTAACTTTAATAGTTTTTGTTTTTATACCGAATTTTAATTTAAGTTTAAATTATCAATTTGCCTTTTATTACTTTATTTTATTCACTTCGGACTTAGTAAAATTATTTATTTATGAGTTGTTTTATTTTAAAACTAACTGAGCAAGAAACATTACACATTAGAGAAAGAAATCAGTATTAAATTACTGATTTTTTTAAAATAAAAATTTGAGTTTAAACTCAAATTCTTTATTATTTTGTTTGTGCAGCTTTTGCTGCTGCTTTTTTAGCTTCTTTTCTAATTTTTTCTACTCTTTTAGCTTTTCTTTCAGCCATTTCTTTTCTTCTAATTCTTCTCATTTTTTCTCCTATTATGATTGATTTAATTTATTGAATTTTATTGTTTTTTCTTTATTACTTTTTCTTGGTGCTTGTAAAGCTTCTAATATAGGTGTAGCAACAATGTCACCTTTATTAACACCTATTGCAACTCCAGATTCACCTTTTTTAAGTAAGTCAACAGCTTTCATTCCCATTAAAGTAGCTAAGATTCTTTCTTGTGCTGAAGGATTTCCACCTCTTTGCACATGTTCTAAAGCCATTGCTCTAGAAGAAATTCCTGTTTTTTCTTGAACAAAACTTGCAATTTCTTTTAGATTAGGATAAATAAATTCGCTAACTATAGCTATCACACTTCTTTTTTTCATTGTTTTAATTTGGTGTTCAACAACTTTAGCAATTTCTTCTTTAGTCATTGTTAATTCGTTTGTAATAATAATTTCAGCACCAGTTGCTAGACCAGAATATAAAGCTAAATCTCCAGCACCGTGTCCCATTACTTCTAACATTAAAAATCTGTTGTGTGAATTTGAAGTATCTCTTAATTTATCTACAGCTTCAACTATTGTGTTTAAAGCAGTATCATATCCGATTGTGAAATCACTTGATGTAATATCGTTATCAATTGTGCCTGGTAATCCAATGGTTTTAATTCCAAGTTCGTGTAGTAATTGAGCTCCCATATAAGAACCATCACCACCAACAACAACAAGTGCATCTATTCCTAATTCTTCTAAATTTTGTTTAGCAATTTTTCTTGTTTCTTCTTGTTTAAATTCAGGGAATCTTGCTGAAAAAATAAATGTTCCACCTTTTGAAACATAGTCATCAACATTAAATTTTGAAGCAGGAACTATATTTTTTTCATATAATCCTTTATAACCTTCAAAAACTAAAAAAGGTTCTATTTCATTTGCTAGTGCATGTTTAACAACTGCACGAACAGCATTATTCATCCCAGGTGCATCACCACCAGAAGTTAATATTGCAATTTTTTTAATTTCTTTTTTCATTTGTGTCCTTAATAAATAACTATTAAATTATAAATTTTTTTTAAGAAAAATCAAAAAATATTTTAATATTTTTACTTATTTTTTTCCATTTTTAGTTTAAAAATAGTTTTTAATTGTTATTTTGAATTAAAAAAGTTAATTTTTTCGCATTTTTTTCATTTAAAACAACTTTTTTGTATTTTTTTCTTAATTTTCCTTTACAATTTATTTGAAAATATTTAAATTAATAAGGAGACAAAAATGTTTGTAAAAGATGTTACAAAAGAAACATTAGCACAAAGTATTGAAAATGGAAAAGGAGTGCAACTATTAAATTTCCATGCTACTTGATGTGGTCCATGTAAAATGTTGGCACCTGTTTTAAAAGAAGTTGCAGAAAAAATGAACATTGAAGTTTATAAAGTAGATGTAGATCAAGATAGAAACTTCGCAAGAGAAATGGGAGTTTCAGGAACTCCAACAACTTTTATTTATAAAGATGGAAAATTAGTTTCTCACATTGTTGGTTATGGTGCATATGAACAATTTTCAGAAGCACTAAAACAAATTATTTAAATTTAAAAAACTTAGTTTAAAAACTAAGTAAAGTGTGACAATTTATTGGGACACATTTTACCAGTGATATCACTGGTAAAATTTTTTTACT
>NZ_JBTGVF010000022.1:0-14634 GCF_054343435.1 Mycoplasma sp. 5370 | reverse complement strand
GATTAAAAATCTCATCAAAAACTTCTTTAGGTAAAACATCTTGATAAATTTTTATGGATTTAATTAAAATTTCTCTTGGGATACTATCCCAAATTTTTTTCTCTTCTTCTGGTGTTAAGATTTTTCTTTTTCTTCCAACGCCTTTATTTTTCTTAGGTGATTTTCCTGTTTGAGATTCTAAATTCATACCTAAATTATAAAGTTTAACTTTTTCTTTAAAAAACATTTTTTTAAAATTAGTTGGTTCTGTTTTTCTAAAATGAAAATATTCGGTTCAAAATAAATCTAAATTTCTCATTTTCTCACAATTAGCTAAATATTTTTTAATTCAATATTTTCATTCTTCTGGTTTTAATTGTTTTGACATTTTTCTCCTTAAATAAAAACATAAATTTGGTGTCCCAAATTTATGTCCCTGTTTAAGGTTAAAATGAAAGGTAATTTATACCAATTAAGTGAACAACTAAAAGTAGAAAGTGAAAAATATAAAACAAATCTTTTAAAGCAAAATATTAATAATATTGATGATTTAAAGGAAATTGAAATATATCTTAAAGTTTTAGACAATGGAAAAGAAAGGTATATTATCATTAAATATAACAACATACCACACTTAATTGGTATGCACTATTTTGAAAAGTTTTTAAAACTGAAAAATCATAATATTCAAAATTTATTAAAAATAATTTTAGAAACAGGTTTGGATAAGATACAAGAACAATATAATATAGCAAAACGTAGGAAAGAAATAAAAAAAGTAGATTTTGAATATTTAATTATAAGATTTATTTCATTTTTTATGATTATGAATTTTTTTATAGAAACTAAAGAGATTAAATTAGAATGGTTTAAATATGCTTTTTTCAAAGTAAATGGAGATTCTTTTATTAATTTTAACTTTGATAAGAAAAGAAAAATTAGTTTTGTATTAAAAGAAATAGAAAATAATATATACGTCCCTATTTCAATTTTTGTTAATTTTGTGGTAAATAATCAAAAATCTGAAAGAATTTTATACTATTGTATAAAAATCAAGAAATTTTCTGATAGAATGTAAGTAAGTGATTTGGACCCAACCCTCCACCTATACTAGGCACTATAAAAACAATAGGTAACTGCTATTTTTAGCCGAAAACACTCTTCCTGTCGGGGAAATGTGTGTTTTTTTTATTTTATTAATTAACACTTATACAAGTTACATACATCCTAATTCTTTTTCGAGACTTTTTTAATTTAATTCTGGAAATATAAGAAATTTTGTGTAAATTTCTCTTACTTACTTTTTTGTTTCCCAGTTAAAAACCAAAACTAACCGATTGTTCCTTGTTTTAGGAATTTTAGGTTTTTCATTTAAGGTTTTTACTTGATATTTTTCAAAAGTTATTTAAATTATGATATACATTTTTTGCAATTTTATAATAAAATCTCCAATAATTAAATATTGGAGATCTTTTCTTTTAGTTATGAATAAATTATAATTTAGATAAGTTTTTCATGCATTCTTGCATTCTTTTTCAGGAACCTTTTTCATTTCTTTCCATAATTTCAGGTAAATTAAAAACGTCTTTATTTTTTAAGTTTTCTATAGCTTGTTTAATTAATGTATCTCTTTCAGTTCTACTCATTTTTTTACCTACTCTCTATTTTTATTATTATATTATACTACTTTTAAATTAAAATAATAGTATTTTTTATTATTCATTCTTTTATTTCTTTTTTAACTTTTTCTTTTCTATCTCTATAATCAATATCTTTGTCATTTTCTTTTATGAAATTGAAACAATTTTTATATATTTGATTTTTATAATTATCTTGTTTAAATTCTTCATCTTCTGAATTTAACATTAAATCTTCATAAGTTCTATTTGATAACCTTGTTACAAAACAAAAAATTTCTTCTTCTTTATCTTTGTGATTTTCAAAAATTTTATTATTTTTTTTACTATTTTTAAAATAGAAACCAAAAAATTCTAATAAATTAATTAAAAAATTAAAACAAAATCTTTTATTACCATTTCTTAATTTATGTTTCTCTAATACAGAAATAAAACTAATAGTAAAGAAATCAAAAATATCATTTATTTCATATGACATTATTCCTATTTTTCTTTCAAAAATATCTTCGAAAGTATCGTTATTATTTACATATGAATAATCATCTTCACTTTCTTGAATAAATAAAGCATTAACTGTTTTAAAGGTATTGTTGATTACATTTTTTATTATCTCTAAAAGATAATCTTGGTCATCAAAATCATTAAAATCCAAAACAATATTTTCAAAGAAAATTTCTTCTTGATTATCGTTTATTAAATAAAACTTTTCATTTTCATAACTAACTGAATCATTTTTAAATTTTAAGAGAAAATCATTAAAATTTTCATTTTCTTTCTCTGTAATAAATACTAATTTTTTCTTCACAAATTCCTCCTTACATATTTTTCTATATATAATAATCATAGCACAAAAGCAATAAATTTTTAGTTAAAGTTAATTAAAATAAGCAAAAATAACAATATTAAATAAAAGTTAAAATTTGCCCTTAAATTGATTAGTTTCTAGACTCTATTTTGACTCTATTTTAAACAAAATTTAATATAAAAACACAGGAAATTCCTGTGTTTTAGAATACTATTTAAGTTCAGTATAGTTTTGTCCATCGTAGAATCTAATAGTTGTATTTTGTGGTAATGAATTAGGGATAATATTGTCATAAGGATGATTTTTACTCAATCAATCTGTGAAGTCAAATAATGATGTTACTTGACTTAATTCATTGAGTGCAGTGTATTTTCTTTCTATTGTCATATTAGTAGATTGTTTAACAAGTCCTTTTGCTCATTCAATAGCTGGTTCTTGTGCTCATTTATGTCAATCTCTTAATAAATCTTTTCTAAACTCTTCGCTTGATTGATCTCCTGGTTTACCTATATTATTATTTTGTCTATAGTTAACATATTTTTTACCAAGTTCATTAATAGTTGGTGCTGGTAAAATATCTGTTCTTCAGTAACTACGTCAATTATCAACTTGATTGCTACTTAATTTAGCATTAATATCGTTTGTAACTTTATTTTTAAGATGTGTAAGTCT
The DNA here is from genome assembly GCF_054343435.1 of Mycoplasma sp. 5370. Lineage (NCBI taxonomy): Bacteria > Bacillati > Mycoplasmatota > Mollicutes > Mycoplasmatales > Mycoplasmataceae > Mycoplasma > Mycoplasma sp. 5370. The sequence goes on along the minus strand of NZ_JBTGVF010000022.1, from coordinate 11,541 downwards.
TCTTGTATCAAATACTGAATTAAGCGCATATTCAAGTTCAATAGCATTAGCATCTTCAATTGTTGAAGCTTCTTTAACTCTATTGATATAAGTTTCAATTTCTTGTGGACGTAAAGCATAAGATATTACAGAAGAAGAAGAAGAAGAAGAACCGCTTGGTGGAGTTATTCCTTGAGTATACATTCTGTCTATAATTATTTGTTTTTTGTTTGTTAAAGGATCGTTTGTTGGATTATATGAATCAACAGCTTTTTCAACATTTATAATTCCTTCAATATCTGTTTTACTATTTAATTCATTATATTTAGCAGTTTTTTGATCTTGACTATAATCATTTTTATTAGTAATTTTTGCTCTAACAGCAGTTAATTTATCATTAAAGATTTTTTCTGCTTCAGTTTTAATTCTTTCTATTTCGTTACTATCAATAGTTGAATCTAATAATTTTGTTAATCTATCTTTATCTGCTTCATCTCCATTAAGTTTAGCAATTGCATCTCTTGCAGGTTGTCTTAAAGCAGCATATTGATTGTTTTCATTTGTTACATCATTTTTAACATAATTAATTTGTTGTTTCAATTCAATAATATCATATGCATTATTAATATTATTAATTCTTGACTCTCTTGTAGTAGGATTTTGAATATTTAAAGCTTGAGCAATTATTTCATTTTTTACAGAATTTCATATTTTTTCTGCTTCTTCTTTAACACGTTGTAGTTTTTCTAGATTTTGCTCACTATTTGCACTTTCTAGTCTTTGGAATAATGCATTAGCTTGATTATAATATTGATTTTCTGAAACAGGAGTAACTTTTATTTTATTAACCACTTCTAGAGCGGCATTATAAGTAGGTTTTATTTTAGTTTGATCTTCTTGTTGTTTTAAAATTTTTGCTTGTGCTAGAATTTGATCTAATCTTTCAATGCTTGTTGCTGGTTGTACTGAACCATCAGAAGTACCTTTTACTTTATCTATAGTATTTTGTTTGTTTTGTTCGCTTAATTTTTCAGCAAATACTAATACTTCTTCTTTTTTAGTATTAAATATTTTATCTGCTTGTGTTTTTTTAGCTTCAATATCTTGTTGTCTTAATACATGTCCTTCAAGTTCTTTAATTAAAGTTTCTTTTGTACCACTAGTATCACCAGTTAATTTATTAGTTATATAAGTTTGAGCCTCTCTATTTAATATTTCTAATTGATTAGTTATTTGACCTCTAACATCTCTAACATCTTTTCCTGTTGCAGTTGAATTAGGTTTAATTGCATTATTATAGAATTTGTTGGCTTTATTTTTAATAGCATTTCCATCTATTAACATATCTATATGTTCTTTAAGTGAAGGAAGTTCTCTTTCTCTGTCGATTTTGTTAATTACTGCTGTTACTTCAGCATCAATTTCTTTTACCTTAGTAATTGTTTTATCATCAGCAGTACCATTTAACATTTCTTGTCATTTTCTAAGTAAATTGTTTTTGTCTTCACCATCTGGTAATCCATTAATTTTACCTTCAGTAACACTTGCTACAGTGTTAAATTTATGTTCAGCTTCATCTTTAAGTCTATCTAGTTTTAGTTGATTATTACCAGCTTCTGTTAATTTGGTATTGTATCTATCATAAGTTTGATCACCACCTTCATCCAACCCTCTTAGTTTAAGAACTTCAGCTTGTGCTGCTTTTTTGGATTTATCAATTAATTTTTCTGCCTTTTCTTTTAATATAGTTACATCAGAAATTTTGCTAGCTTCTTTAATGTCTCTTATAACTTGTTCTCTTGTGCCGCCTTCATTTTGCGGTTTTAATCCATTAGCAACATTTATAGCTTGTGTTTTTTTATCTACTAAATCATTTTCAACTCTTGCATTACCTACAATAGTATTAATAGAACTAATATCAGCATTTTCATTAGCTAAAGTATTAGTAATTTCATTTTTAAAATGATTTTTTCTTTCTTCACTTAAATAACTTAATCCATCAATAGTGGTTTTAGCTGTAGCTTGTTTTTCTTTAAATTTATTAGTTGCTTCAGTTACTGTTGTTTCATATTCTTTTTGTGTTCTACCATCAGCAGATTGTCCATTAAAGGTTCCTTTTAGTGAATCATCACCAGTTAGTTTTTCTATTGCTTTTCTTGCTTTTTCTTTTTCAGTAGTTAAGATTCCTTTAGCTTCTGTTTTTTTAGCTTGAATATCAGAAACTTCAGTTGCAGTATTTATAGCATTTTTAAGTTCAGATTTTTTAGGATCTTTTAATCTTTCGATAACTGGTAAAGCAGCATTTCTTGCATCTTCAAGTTGTTTTTGTTTTTTTGCTTCTTCTTTAATTTTGTTTAATTTAGTTACAGTATTTGTATCAGTACTATTTAACCTAGTCATTAACTCTTGTCTTTTTAGATTGCTTGAAGCAAGTTTTTCAATTTCAAGTTGTGTATCTCTTTTTGAATCATTAAATTTCTTATCAGCAGAAGTAAATGCATTCTCCAATGCTTCTTGTTCACCTGGTTGACCTGCTGCATTTATAACATCTTGTTCTAAACTAGCTTTATCTGGATGTCCATCTAATTTTGCAATTGTATTATTTGTTGTTGTTTTTTGTGCATTGATAATTTTAGCAATTTCTGTTTCTTGGTCTCTTATTTCTCCCGGAGTTGTTGCATTATTTATAGCATTAGTAATATTAGTTTTTTCTATAGTACCATCTTTTAATCTCTTAACATCTTCTAATGCATGTGCTCTAGCACTTTCTAAATTAGTTTCATCTCTTTTTGCTTGTTCTGCTTTTGTTTTTATTTCTTCTAATTTAGTTACAGTGCCTGCAGCATTAAGTTGATCACTTAATTCTTTTTTCTTAGAATTATAGTCTGAAGCATTTTCAGTTGTACTTCCAGTTAAACTATTAACAATTGCTCTAACTTCAGTAACTTTATCAGTAAATTTAGTTTTTGCTTCTTCTCTTATTTTAATTAATTCTGTTTGATTTTCTCTATTTGGATTAATTCTATTATTTAAAGTATCATGATCACTGTGACCTACTAATTTAGCAACAGCTTCATTTGCTTCTCTTAAAGAAGTATCAAGAGATTTGATTGCACTTTGTTTTGCTTTTTCAATTTCTTCAATAGTAGAAGTAGAACTATTAATAGTATTACTTAAATTGGTTTTATCATTTCCATCTACTAATTTATTAATTGCATCTTCTGCAAGTTGACGAGCATTTTCTTTTGTAACTTTATCTCTTATTTTATAAATTTCTGTTACAGTTTTCTTCTCAACATTTGTATCTCAACTTGCTTTTAACGCTTTTCATTCATTAGTAATTTCTTCTCTTTTAGAAGCATTACTAATGGAATTAATTGATGATTCAACTGCATCTCTAATATTAACAAATTTTGCAGTTGCTTCAATACCTAAAGCATCAAGTTTATCTTGATTATCTCCAGCAACAGTTAATTTAGCACTATATGTATCATATGTTTCACCATCTTGATTTAATCCTCTTAATGTGTTAACAGCATTTGTAGCATTAGTTCTAGATTCTTTTAGATGTCTCATTGCATCATCTCTAATTGCTTTAACTGCATCATTATTTAAAGCTGCATCAATTTTATCTTTGTAACCTTGTGCTGCTTTAAGATTACTTACATATGTTTTTGCTTCATTAACTTTTGTTAATAAATCATCTGCAGTGCCTTTAATTGTAGTAAATGCACTAATATCAGAGTTATTGTCATTATGTGCATTATCTATTTCATTTTTGAAATGAGTTTTTTGAGTATTTGATAAACCAAGTGCATCAATTTGATTTTTAACTTCTTGTGCTTTTCTACTAAAATCTGCAAGAGCATCGGTTGTTGCTTGTTTATATTCTGCTTCAGTTTTACCTTCTGCTGTTTTACCATTATATTTATTTACAAGTGTATCATCACCAGTTAATCTTCTTATTGCTGCTTCTGCATCAGTTTTATAAGAATCTAATAATGCTTGTGCTTTGTTTTTTTCTAAAGTAATAGTAGAGACTTCAGTTGCATTATTAATTGCAATTGTAAGTTCTGATTTTTTAGCATTATCATCACTCAATTTGTTAACAATTTTCATTGCTTCATTTCTTGCTCTTTGCAATTCTTTTTCTTTAGCAACTTTTGCTTCAATCGCTTTAAGATCTGCAATAGAATTAGCATTATGTGTTTCATCTATTAAATTACTTATTACATTTTGTTTAGTAATTGTTCCATCATTAATTGAGTTAGTTAATTTATCTTTTTCAGTTTGAATTGCGTCTTGAACTTTTTGTTCTAATGCTTTTAATTTAGTTTCTGTATCAGCATTTGTTAATTCAGTATCAAAATCTGATTTATTAGTTAATCCTTCAAGTTTAGCAACCATTTTAGTTACTTCTGCTTTTTTAGTTTTTAAGTATTCTTGTGCTTCTGTTTTAATAGCATTTACTTTATCAACTGTATCAACTGAAGAAAGATCAACTTTATTTGAAAGTTCAGTTTTTTTAGGATCTTTTAAAATTCTTGCAATTTCAGCTTTAACTTCTTGTTTTGTTTGAGCTAATTCTTCTTTTTGTTTTGCAATCGCTTTATCTATTACTGCTTGTACTAATTCAACTGTATCAGCAGAAGCTAATTCAGTATTTAAAGGATCTTTATTTTCTTGTTTAGTTAATTTAGCTATTTCAGCACGAGCATCAACTTTCTTTCTATCTACTTCATTAGAGTATTGCTCTTTTTCTTTTTCTTTTAGCGCTTTGTCTTTAACTGCATTAGCATCATCAGTAGTTGTTGCTGCTTCTAATTCAGTTCTTAATTCTTGTTTTTTAGATTCGTCGCTTAGTTTAGCAATTTCAACTTCTGCTGCTTGTTTTGCTGCTGCAAGTTCTTTAGCAAGTTGATCTTCTATTGCTTTTTTAACTTTATTTAATTCTTCAATATTTGTAGCAGCATCTACTTTTGCTTTAAGATCAGCTTTAAGTGCATCATCTTTAATATCATTTGCTTTAATGTTAGCTTGAGTTTTTTGTTCACTTAATTCTTGCTCTTGTTTTTGTTTAGCTTTTTCAATTATTGCATTAACATCACTTAATGATGAAGCATGTATTAATTCACCATTTAAACTTGCTTTAACACTTTCATTAAGAATTTTTGCTATTTCTTTTTTTGCTTTTTCTTTTGCTAATTGAATTGAATCAGCATTACCTTGTTTTGCAATTGCTTCTTTAATTTTTTGGATTACTTCTTCAACTTTTTCTTTATCTTCATTATTTATAGCATTAAGTTCATTAGCAAATTTTACTCTTTCATTAGAAGATTGAAGTTTATCAGTTAATAAATGTGCTTCAAGTAATGCTTGTGCAAATTCTTTAATTTTAACGATTTCTTCAGGAGAGTTAGTACTTGCTAATTTTTGATTTAAAGAAGGTTTTTGCGATTCTTTATCTAATGAATTAACTGCAGCTTGTGCTTCTGCTTTTAATGCTTTAGTAATTCTATCTTTAATTGCTTCTAACTGAGCACTTGTGGTAGCGCCATTAATTTCAGTAGTGAATTTATCTTTAATTTCTTGATTTGAAAGTTTATCTTTTAAAGCATTTGCTTTATCTTTTTGCTCGTTTAATTGAGTTGTTAAATCATTTGCAATCTCATCTTTAATTGCATTGATTTCTTCAAGAGTTGTAGCATTATTAATTTTATCTTTAAACTCTGTTTTTTTAGTTTCATCAAGAATTTGATCTGCTTGGGCATTTGCTTCAACTTTTGCTTTATCTTCAGCAGTTGATGCATTTTCTTTTTCTTTTGATGTTTTTGCTTTATTAGCAACTTCATTTGCTTGCACTACATTAGTTGCAGCAGCGAGTTCATCTTCTAATGCTGCTTTTGTAGTTGGATCGGTTATTTTACTAATTTCAAATTTAGCAATTTCTTTAGCGTTAGCTAATTCTGTTGCTTGTGCTTCTTTTGCTCTTTGTTTAATAGATTCTACTTCTGCAAGAGTAGTTGCATTATTTAATTCAGTATTGAATTTTTCTTTAATTTCTGGATTGGTTAGTTTTTCAATTTCATAAGAAGCAAGTGGTTTAGCATTATTTACTTCATTTTCTTTAGAAACACGTGCTCTATTTTTAATTGAATTAAGCTCATAAATTTCATTTGCTTGTGCTAATTCTTGATTTAATGCTGCTTTTTCTTTATTTGAATCAGATAAAGAATTAATAACATCTTGTACTTCTGTTTTAAAGTAATCTTTAAATCTATTTCTAATTTCTTGTACTTGTGCTGGAGTTGTTGCTGCATCGATTTCAGCATTAAATTTTTCAGCAATTGAAATGTTAATATCGCTTGTTTTAACTTCTTGTTTTGCTGCTTCTTTTAAATTATTTAATTCAGTAGTTAAATCAGCGTTAATTCTATCTTTAACGTTATTTAATTCACTTTCGTTTGTAGCTGCGGCAATTTCTTGCTTGTAAGTTTCTTTTTTATCATTATTAAGTAGTTTGTCTGCTTGTGCATTTGCATCTAATTTAGCTTTATCTAAATCTGTTGCTGCACTTTCTTTTGCTTTTTCTACTTTAGCTTTTGCAATAACTTCATTAACTGCATTAATATCATTAGCAGAGTTTAATTCATTATTTAAGTTAGTTATAGCAGCAGCAGAATTAGTTGTATCTAGTTTTGCAATTTCTTCTCTTGCTTTTGCTTTAGCTGCTTCTAATTCTTTTGCTTTTTGTGCTTCTACTTTTTCTTTAACTTTTTGTACTTCTTCTAGAGTTTTAGCATTTTCTAATTCAGAAGTTAAGTTTTCTTTGGCAGTAGTATCACTTATTTTTTCAATTTCATAAGTTATATCATTTTTAGCAACTTTTGTTTCAGTAGAAGGATTATTTTCTTTTGCTTTAGCTTCTATATCTTTAACAACACTAATGTTATTTGCATTTTCTAGTTGTGTTGTTAATTGAGCTTTAGTTTTTGGATCACTAACTTTAGCAATTTCAAGTTTTGCACTTTCTTTAGCGTTTGCTAATTCAGTTGCTTGTGCTTCTTTTGCTCTTTCTTTAATAGCATTAAGATCTTCTAGACTTTTAGCTGCACTTAATTCGTTATTTAAAGCATTTTTAACTTCTGGGTTTGTAAGTTTTTCTATTTCGTAAGAAGTTGCTTCTCTTGCTTTAGATAAATCTTCAAATTGTTTATCTTTTGCTTTATTAATTACTTCTTGAATTTTGTCTAAAGTATCAGCTGCATCTTTTAGAGCATTTAATTCATCTTTAGTTGCTTGATCACCTAATTTATTAATTTCTGCTTCTGCTTCTAATTTTTTAGCTGCTAATTCATCGGTAGCTGCTTCTTGTGCTTTTGCTAATTTAGCTTTTGCTTCTACTTCATTTGCTGCACTAATTGAAAAAGATAAGTTTAAATCTTTAGTTAATTGGTCAATTAACTCTTTTGATTTAAGTGGATCTAATTCATCAATTGCTGCTTGTGCTTTTGATTTAGCTTTTGCTAATTCTAAAGCGTTTGCATCCATTGCTTTTTGTTTTACATCATTGATTGCACTTAGTGAAGAAGCTGCTTCTAATTCTTTTTTAAGAGCATCTTTTGTTGTAGGATCTACAATTTTGTTAATTTCGTATAATGCTGCTTCTTGTGCTTTTGCTTTTGCTCTTGTTAATTCATCGATTGCATCTTGTTTTAGTGCATTAATTGCTTCAGCAGTTGTAGCAGCTTCTAAATTATCTTTAAGTTGATCTTTTAAATCACTTTGTGGCAATTTATTGATTTCTGCTAATGCTTCTGCTTTTAGAGCAGCTAATTCTCTTTGTTGTGCTTCTTTTGCTCTTTGGATAATTGCATTAACTTCAGCAGTTGAAGTAGCAGCACTTAATTCGTTGTTTAATGCTTCTTTAACTTCTGGATTAGTTACTTTAGCAATTTCAGCATTCGCTTGTGCTTTTGCTACTGCAAGTTCTTTTGCTTGCTCTGCTTTGGCATCGTTAATAACTTGTTGTACTTGCTCTTGTGTTGTTGCTGCTGCTAATTTGTCATTAAGTTCTTTTGCAGTTTCGCTGTTAGTTACTTTAGCAATTTCAGCTTGTGCATCTAATTTAGAAGCTTCAACAGGGTCAGTTACACTTTCTTTTTGTTTTGCAAGTTCTGCTTTTGCTTTAATAGCGTTTGCTTGCTCTAAAGTAGTAGCTGCTGCTAATTCTGTGTTTAAAGCATCAATGGATGATTGTGATTTAGTTGGATCTAATGCATCAATTGCAGCTTTTGCTGCTGCTTTTGCTGATTCGATTTCAGCATTTTGTGCTTCTTTAGCTTTATTAGCGACTGTTTGTACTTCTTCTGGTGTAGAAGCATTTGCAAGTTCATTGTTTAATTCTGTTTGTTTAGCAGGATCACTAACTTTGCTAATTTCGTGAGCTGCTAAGTCTTTGGAATCAGAAGTTTGTTTTGCAACTTCTGCTTGTGCTTTTGCTTTTACTTCATTAACTGCATCAATACTTGTAGCAGCTTCTAATTCTTTGTTTAATTCTGCTTTTTTATCTTCGTCGGTTACTTTATTGATTTCAGCTTGTGCTGCTTCTTTTGCTTTAGTTAATTCGTTGTTTGCTTGTTTTTCTGCTTGTTCTTTAATAACAAGTAATTCATCAGTTGCATTTTCTTTATTAGAAGCGTTATTTAAGTCATGAAGAAGTTTTTCTTTTTCATAAGGATCGGTAACTTTATTAATTGCGTTTTCAGTTGCTGTTTTTAATTCTTCTAATTCAGATTTTTGAGCTTCTTTTGCTTTAGAAATAACTGTATTTAAATCTTCAGTAGTAAGAGCTGAATCTTTTTCTTTAGTTAACTCTTCTTTTAATGTAGGATCTTGAATTTTGTCAATTTCTGCTTGTGCATCTAATTTAGCTTTATCCAGATCATTTGTTGTTGCTTCTTTTTCTTTTTCAAGTGCAATTTCTTTTTCAAGTGCTGCTAAAGATACATCACTATCTGCATTAGTGATTTTATCTTTTAATTCTTGTTTTTTAGTTGCATCACTTAAATTTTCAACTTCAGCTAAAAGTTCTGCTTTTTTATCAGCTAATTTTGCTTCTGTTGCTACATCTTTAAGATCAAAAACATTGCTTGCTTCTTCTAATTGTTTTTCTAATTCTGCTTTTTTAACAGGATCGGAAATTTTGTCAACTAATTCTTTAACTGCTGTTTTTTCTTCTTCAAAACGGTTATTTGCTTGGTTAGCGACATTAGCAAAATCTTCGGTTGAGTTTGCTTTATCTAAATTGTTTAAAATGGTTTCTTTTTCTGATTCAGATAAACCATCTAATTTAGAAATTGCTTCTTCTGCTTTTACTCTTGCATCAGAAATTTGATCAGCAATTTCTTTTTCAACTTCTGCTAATTTAGAATCATCTGATGATCCTTGGATTTCATTTAATTTATTTTTTAATTCTTCTTTTTTAGCAGGATCGGAAATTTTTTCGATTTCTTTTGCTAAATCAGCTTTTTTATTTGCTGATTCAATTTCTTTATTTACAGTTGTTTCAGCTGCTTGTGTATCTTCTAAAGTAGAAGCATTATCGATAGCAGTTTTTAATTCTGTTTTTTTGTCCTCAGAAAGGTTAGGGTTTTGATCTACTTTTTCTTTTAAAGCTTCTTTTTTAGCATTAACTAAAGCTTCATCACCTGATTCGGCTTTGATTGTTTCTTCAATTTTAGCTTTAATTTGATCTAATTCTTCTTTTGAAGTAGCATTTGCTATTTGTTTAGCAAATTCATCTTTTTTACTTTGATCTTTAACTGAATCATTTAATTTAGATGCTTCTGCTTTATCAGAAGTTAAATCAGAATTTACTTCTTTATTTTTTTCTTGTTTTGCTTTTTCTAAAATTTTAGCAACTTCAGCTGCAGTTGTAGCTTCTCTTAATTCTTTGTTTAGATCTGCTTTTTTATCAACATTATCTAATGAATCAATTACTTGTTGTGCTTCTTTTTTAGCTTGCTCTAATTGATTTTGTTTAGCAGCTACTTCTTGTTTTGCTTTTTCAATAATTGCTTCAATTTCTTCAATAGTTTTTGCGTTTGCAAAATCATTTGATAATTGTTTTTTAACTTCAGCATCTTCAACTTTTGAAATTAAGTCTTGTGCTTCTAAAACTTTATCTACTTTATCTTCTAATGAAAGTAAAGCACCTTTATTTGTTGTATCAGTTGCTTTATATTCATCTTTTAAAATGTTTTTAATTGGGGTTTTGTCAGAAATAGAATTAATTTTACTTCCAACTTCTTTAGAAATTTGTTCAGTAGTTCTGTTGTTTCTTTGATCAGCTAAAGCTTTTGTAACATCTTGTTTTAGTTGTTTTAATAAGTCAACATTTTTAGTAGAGTATTCTTTTAATTTATTTAATCTATTTTGGAATGCTCTTTTTGCTTTTGGATCTTTAACTTTATCAATTAATTGTTGTACTTCTGCTTTTGCTTTTGCATATTCATCAGAAGTTCATTCATTACTTTTTCTATTTCAAAAAACTACTACAGTGGTTACTACAGATGTTACTAAAGCAGCAGCTGCAAGTCCACCTAACACAATTTTCGCACTTGGTTTTGCCATAATTACCTTTCGTTTTATTGCATTATTTTAGTTAATAATACAAATAATTTAAATAATTAATATTTATTTTATATTTTTACTTTTTGCACTTACTAATTAAGTGCTTAATACTATATTTATATTGCTTTTATTAATATTAGAGTAAATAAATATAGGTTATATATTATCTTTGAACTGCAAGAACAATTACTACTACAAATAAAATTATGTATGCGATTCAGTAAATAATTGTTGTTCAAATAGATCTTCTTGTTCAACCACTTGTTAAAGCAGAAGTTTGATCTGATTTTTCTACTTTTTGTACTACGTTGTTTTTAAATACTAAGAAATGTGATTTATTTAAACTGTAGTTTTCAATAACACCATATTTATAATTCTTTTCTTCTACAAATCCTATGTGTTTGTTTTCATAATTAATGAAAGACAACTCATGTGATAATTTATTTTTCTTATAGTAAATTGCATTTTCATCTGAGTAGAATAACTCTTCTGAAACTTTAATTTTTTCCATTAATTTATCACTTGATTCTTTAGTTGCTTTTTTAACTAAAAGTAATAGTTTTTGTGAATAATCATCTTTAAATGCTTGATCTAGTGATTCTAATGCTTTAGATACTAAATCTAATTCATTTTTGATTTGATTATTGTCTTGAGTTGATGTAATCATTATTTCATCATAAGAAGAAGCGATTTTTTCAAGTTTTTGTGAATATACTGCTAATGCTTCAAGTTGTTTTGAAGGAGTTAGATTATAGAAGTTAGAGTATTTTGTTGGTTCTTTTTTATCTTCGTTAATATAAACTTCTTTAACTACTTCATTTACCACTTCTTTTTCAATATATACTGGAACTTCTTTAACAACTTCCTTAACTACTTCTTTTTCAATATATACTGGAACTTCTTTAACAACTTCCTTAACTACTTCTT
>NZ_JBTGVF010000021.1:0-16929 GCF_054343435.1 Mycoplasma sp. 5370 | reverse complement strand
AATTTTACCAGTGATATCACTGGTAAAATGTGTCCCAATAAATTGTCCCACTTTACTTAAATCTCATTTTTTTATTATTGTAAATAAAGTGTAGTATTATTAATCAATGAAATTAGATAATATAGAGAATAAACATCAACTAATATATCATTATAAACTTTATTTAAAATTTTAACTTTATCAGATGATTTTGGAAAATCTAGTTCCATAAAACCAAAACTACAATTATAAGTATAATAAATTCTAGATCCTGATGATAATAAATGTAATCCTGTAATTTGAACACCGTTTTTATCATGATATCTCTTTAGTGATAGTTCCATTGCAAGAGGTGTATACATTTGTCTTATTTTTAATTCGTTATTTGAACGTGGAGAAAATGTTTTAACAAAATCTTTATTTTCTAATTTCTCTATGTTTTTTTTACTAAAAAAAGATGATCTAAATAATTCAAAGGCAAAACCTTTATCACCAAGCACTGTTGTATCGATTTGCATAATACCGTTATCTACGTATGTAACTCTATCGTTATCCCCTTTTTTCTTAGCATAATCAATACATTTTCATTTTAAGTTTAAAAAAACAACAGGATATTTTTGATTAATTAAAACTCTTTTAATTGATGTTTTGCTTTCTAAAACAACTTTATCATAGCTTCTTGCTAAATCACTTTGAACTTCTTCAATGTGTCTTTTATCTAAACTAAAATTATTACTTTCGTCAATTTCTTTATTTATTTTATAATCATAGGTTTCATCTAAAACTTTAATGCTTTCTTTATAAATAGAAGGAACATTGAGGTTTTTTTGAATTTCAAGTTGAAGCATCAAAATTAAATTTTTCTTTTTCTTCATAAATATTGAAGCTACCAAAGAACTTATTAAACCTAAAACAAAGAAAACTAATGCAGCTACTGTTAAAGAAACATTTTTTTGAAGTAATCAAATAACAACAAATAAAATAGATAATCCAAGTAAAACTAGTGTTGTGATTATAAAAATAGAAAAAATTAAATGTGCTTTTTTTATTTTTTCTTGTAAATCTTTTGTCTTATCAAAAGTTTCATCTATTGTATTTTTAATAAATGGATAAATTGTTTCTTTTGAAATATGTTGAAACTCTGAAAATGTTTTATAATTGTCTATTGTTTTCATCTAATTTTATAAATCTTTCATAGAAACATCTTGTCTTTGTTGTGCGCTTGCTTGGAATAATGGATAAGTTTCTAAGTGTAATGAACTTGATATAACTGTTGCTGGGAAAACTAAAATAGAAGTGTTAAATGTGTTAACTTTACTATTATATAGTCTTCTTGCTGCAGCTATTTCTCTTTCTAAATAACTTGTTTGTTCCATTAATTCACCATAAAGTGCTGATGTTTTTAAATCTGGATAGTTTTCTGAAACAGCAATCAATCTACCTAAAACTGAATTAGTTAAACCTTCTACTTGAGAAGCATTATCAATACTTTTAGTCATATTTCTTAATTTAGTTACATCAGTAAGAATAGATTGTTCAAAATTTTTGTGTGATTTAACTTGATCTACTAATTTTATTAATGTATCACTACGTTTAGCTAATTGAGTTTCGATTGTACCAGCTGCCTCATTAATTTCATTTTGTTGTCTTAAAAAACCATTTCTTTTAACTAAAAAATAAATTGGTGCAAAAAATAGAAGTAATGTTCCAAAAACTCAGAAAAACACTTTTGCTGCTACTGAACAAACAGGTTTTTTTGCACTATTATCAACTGTAGGTTCAAATCCTTTTGGTTCATTGTTATTATTTGGATTAAATAAATTTGCCATAATTTTCCTTTCTTTTTTTTATTTATATTATTAAATTATGTTTAATTTTATATAAATTAAATCAGTAGTAAAATTTGTTTTGATATTCAATTAAAATGCTTTTCTATGAACAAATAATCCTACTAATAAAATTATATCAATTAAATAGATTTTATTTTAGATTAAAATTTCATTTATTTTTTCAATTAATAAATTTAAATTTTTCTTTTTTGTTGAAGAAACAAAAAAACATTCATATTTATTTAGTAATTCAATTTCTTTTTTGACTTTATATATTTGTGACTGATTTAATTTGTCTATTTTAGTTGCAACTAAAATAATTTTTTTATTTAAAGATTCTAAAAATTCTAACATACTTTTATCATTATCAGTTAATCCAATTCTAGAATCAAAAAGTAAAAAAGTAGTATCTAAATTTTCCCTAAAAGTAAAATACTCTTCAATCATATTGAACATTTTTTCAGAAAGAAATTTTGACATTTTAGCATATCCATAACCAGGTAAATCTACGATTATTTTTTGGTTGTTATTTTCAAAAAAATTAATTAATTGTGTTCTACCGGGAGTATTTGAAGTTTTTGCTATTTTTGTGTTTGCAAGAGCGTTTATTAAAGAAGATTTACCAACATTAGATCTACCTATAAAACAAATTTCTTTTCCTTTATGAAAATATCAATTTTCTTTTTTTGAAGAAGATACTATAAATTTTCACATCTAAAATCCTTTATCATAAATTTTTTTATGTCTTTCTAATGTTGAACTTATTTCTCGGTTTTTTTCATCTGGAAAAAATAAAATTGTTTCTAATTCGCTGTAAATTTCTTTATTTCCATATGCAAGTTCTAATTCATAACTAAAGTCTATATCATTTCTTGCTGCTCTTATTAAAAATTTAACATCTAGTTTTTTTGCAAATTCTGCAGTCAACTCTTTATCGTTAATCAATATTTCTACATTTTTAAGTTTATCTATTTTTTGCTGAACTATTGATTTTTTTTCTTGAAATGAACTTATTTGCTTTTTATCTGGATTTCTAGTTATTACAACATATATAAAATCAAATACTTTTAAAGCTTTTTGTAAAATATTTAAATGCCCTTCGTGAAAAGGATCAAAACTACCTGCAAATATTGCTTTATTCATATAATTTTAATGCGTCTTGTGCAATAAGTAATTCTTCATTAGTTCTTATTACATAAACAGGAATGTCGGATTTAGAAGAAGAAATTAATGTATAATCTTTAATTTCTGAAGGTGAAACATTATTTTTATCTTTATCCAGTTCAATATTTAAATTTGGTAAGGTTAATTTTTCAATAACTAATTCTCTAATAAAACTAGAATTTTCACCAATTCCTGCTGTAAAAACTAATGCATCTATTTTTTTACCAACTTTATTAATGTAGTTAACTAAATAATCTACAATTTTTTGAATATATAAATTTAAAGTAAAAATTACATTTTGATCATTTTCTTTGTATCTTTGAACCAAATCTCTCATATCAGATGAAATACCAGAAACACCTAATAATCCAGATTGTTTATTTAATAAATTGGTAAATTCTTTTAAAGAAATATTAGCAGCTTCGGTTGCATATTCATGAATCGCCGGATCTATATCTCCACTTCTTGTTCCCATCATTATGCCCGCTAATGGAGTAAATCCCATAGATGTATCAAATGATTTAGAATCTTTAATAGCACATAAAGATGCTCCATTTCCTATATGTAAATTAACAAAATTTATTTTTTCTTTATTTAAAATTTTTTCTAATTTTAATGTAATAAATTTATGACTAATTCCATGCATTCCATATTTTTTAATGCCGTATTTTTCTGCAAATTCTTTATTAATCCCGTATTTTGAATTAATATCAGGAATAGAAGTATGGAAGGCTGTGTCAAAACTAGCACTCATTTTAGCATTAGGTAAAACTTCTTGCATAGCTTTAATTGCTTGGATTGCTCCAGGATTATGTAATGGAGCAAATTTTGAACATTCATCTATTAATTCAATTGCTTCTTTTGTTAATTTTGTAGAATCTTTAAAATATTCACCACCATGAACTACTCTAAATCCGATTAACTCAATTTCATCTAAAGAATTAATAATTTTATTTTCTTGTCATAAATCAAGTGTTTTATTTGCTGCTTCTTTATGATTTTGCATTTCAACTTCTTTTTTAATATCATTATCACCAAATGACATTTTAATAAAAGAATTAGCTATCCCAACTCTTTCTGCGATTCCTGAAGCTATAACTTTAAAATCTTCTTTATTAAATAATGATCATTTCATTGATGAAGAACCAGCATTTATTACTAATATTTTTTTATTCATATTATTTTTCCTCTTTAAAAGTCTGTAATGTTGTAATTAAAACTGTATTATAAACATCCTCTACAGTTGATCCTCTAGATAAATCATTTACAGGTTCTGCAATACCAGTAATAACTGGACCAATTGCCCCATAATTCCCAAGTCTTTGTGCTATTTTATATCCTATATTTCCTGCATCTAAATTAGGGAATATAAAAACATTAGTTTGTCCCTCATATGACTCTTTTTTATATTTTGCTTTTCTTACATTTTCGCTAATAGCTGCATCGAATTGAATTTCACCGATAGCTTTAACATCATCACTTAATTCATTAAATTTAATAGTTGCTTCTGAACTTAATTTAGATTCATCACTAATAGCTGAACCATCTGTTGAAAAAGAAAGGAAAGCAATTTTTGGTTTTATTCCTAAATTCTTTGCAAATTCTTTTGAATTTAAACCAATTTCTGCTAACTGATCTGAATTTGGTTTTATATTTACAGATATATCTGAAAAAATAAATTTTTCATTTTCTTTGTGCATTATCATAGCAGATGAAATAGTTTTTATCCCTTTTTTAGGACCTATCACTTTAAAACCAGCTCTTAAAATATCGGCTGTAGTATAATTTAAACCACCAACTACACCATCTACTTCTTTGTTTTTTAACATCATCATTCCATAAAAAGGATTGCTTTCTAAACTTTTTTGAGCAGATTCCATTGTTTCTTTTCCGTTTCTTGCTTCAAAAAATAATTTTGCGTATTTTTCCTTTTTAGAAGAACTAATTACTTCTTGTTGAATTTTAGAAGAAAGGTTTTTATTTTCTTTATTTACAAGTAAAATAACATTTACTAAATCAGTATTAACTAATTTTTTAGCTGCATCAATAGCTCTTTGATCTTCTCCATCTATTAATAAAATGGTTTTTTTTGATTTTAATTCTTTGTTTTTTATATCAATTTTATTTTCTAATTCTTTTTGAAAAAACATTTTTTCTCCTTATTTATTTAATAATAAAAATTATAATACTTTTTTAAAAAACTATTTCTTTATTATTGAAAATAAATTCAATAAAAGAATTATTTTCGTTTTTTTATAAAAATTTATAAAAAATAAAGAAAGTTATTTTATTTTTTTGTATTAGTTTTATAATTTATAAATAGTAATTTTTAAATAATCAAAAGGAGAAAAATGTTAAAAAATAAAAAAGAAACAAAAAAAGCATTATTTATAGCTTTGCCAATTATCGCAATCGGAATTCCTGTTGCCGTGGGAACAACTGCTATTGTTTTAAAACATAAAAATAATCAAAATATAGATATTAAAAAAAATGAAACAACTAATTTCAGTATTTCTAAAAATACCAATGGATGACAAATTTTTCTAAAAACTAAAGATAATCAGCCTATAAACAATTCATCCAAAGAAATTGAATTTACTAATGAAGAAAACGAAAGTATTACTTTTAAAGCATCTTGACAAAAAGTGAATAATGATAATTTTTGAGTTATAAATATAAATGATTTATCTATTCCAAAAAAAGGTAGTTATTCAATTCAGATACCAAGCGACATTACACTTGTTGAAAAAACAGAAAATATAAAAATTAATTTCCCTTTTTTTGAAATCAAAAATACGGGAAAAAAGGGGGAATTAGAAATTTTCTTTACCAATATTTTAAATAGTAATTCTATAACTTATACTTTAGAAAATATTGAAAATACAAATATAAATAAAACAAAAAACATAACTATAGTAAATAATTCATTAAAAATAGATATACCTAATGATTTAGTAAAAGGAAAATATTTACTTAAAAAATTATATTTTAATCCCACTGATAATTTAATTGATAATCATTTTTTAGAATTAAATAAAGAAAAATTAACTATTTCAAATTTAAATTTTGGACAAATCATTGAAAATAAATTAATTATAAATTTAGAAACTTTAAATAAAAATATAAAAAATCCAAATAATTTCAATAATTTTTCTTTAATTTTCGAAAATAGAAATAATGAAGTTAAAAAAATATTAGGAACTATTGAAGAAAAAAATCTTTCTTTTGACTTAAATCAATTAAGTGATAAATATGTTTGAAATATTTTGCAATTAGAAATTGCAAATTCTTCAAATGAACAAAATAAAATTATTTCCAATTATAAAGATTTTAGTGAATCTATAAAAAATTATTATAAAGCAGAAAAAAAAGAAGTTTCACTTGAAAATTCTTTTGTAACAAATAAAAGTTCTTTACTTTTTATAAATGATCCGAATAATTGAATAGATTTAAGTTCTCAAAAATTTAAAATTAAGCATTATAATAAAAATAAAGAATTGTTAGAAGAAGTTAATAATTTCAACGTTGTGGATTTAAAGAAAAAAGCTGTATTATTTGAATTTAAAAATTCTTTTCAAACAGAAGATTTTATTCAAGTTGAATATTCCAATAATGAAATTAATTTAAATAAAAATAAGTTTATTTTTAATAAAAATACAACAGAAACAAACAATCTTATTACTGTCCAAAAAGAAGAAAATAAATTAGATATTTTACTAAAAAATAATTTAGAAACTACTAGTAGTTCAGAAATAAAAGCAAGTTTCGTTGTAATAGATGAAAAAAATCATATTACTACAAATGAAGAAAAAATATTACACTTAATAGATAAAAACAAACTAGAAATTATGCTAAATGATTCTTTCTTTGAAGCTAATAAAACATATTATTTATCTTCAATAGAATTTATTAATAATGCTTCCCATATGCTTATTCCTTTCGATAATAATAAAATCACTAAAATTTCAACATTCGAAAATAATATAACAAATATTAATATTTTAAAAAGAGAAACTATAAATAATACAACTTATTTACATTTTGAACTACCAAATACTTATCTAAATAACGAGTTAAATCACCTATTTTCAATAGTAAAAAACGATAAAGAATATAAAGGATATACAGATTTAAACACACTAACTTTCTATATAAATGATAATTTACCAGAAAATTTATCCGGTTCTATAATTAAAGATCTAAACTCTGGAAGAATATTTAAAATTAATAAATAAAAAAACTCAATTTAGTTGAGTTTTTATCTTTTTAAGAATAATATATCAATAAAATTATTACCTATATTATTATTTTCGTTGTTTTGAATAGTTCTATTAAAGGAATGAGATTTTAAAACAACTTTTAATTTAAGAAAATTATTTTCTCCAATAGTTTCTTTGCTTGCTGTTTCTACTTGAATATTATAAAAATCTTTTGAAATTGGAGAATTAAATGAATTTTTAACTAAATCAGTTATACTAGATAACAATTTACTTATTTTGGTATACTCTAAAATTTTATTTCATCTTTCTTCTTTATTGGAAATTTGATTAATTTCAGCAATTAAATTATCTAAATCAACAGATTCAGGATTTTTAAATCCATAATAACTATTAAATTCATCTCATTTTTCTGTTGAAAATTTTTCAATTTTTTCTTTAAAATTTAAATAAAGACTTTGTGATGTATTATCAAAGTTGAATCCACCTACTAACATAGGACCATAAATTTTCTTATATTTAGATTCTGGGTTATTTTCGTTTAAATTATCGAATCAAAAACCTATTTTATATTCCATAAAGCCTTGCATTGCATATGCAGAAGTTATATGTGGATCATATAAATTTTTTTGATCTCTAAATTTGATGAAAAATATTTTTAGTTTTGAACTATCATAACTTTTTAACGATTCATCAATATTTAAAAAATCATTTAATTTTTCATCTTTTATTTCAACTCAAGTAGTTGGATTTCCAAATGAATAATGTAAATCGTTAGTTTCTACTTCAGTAAATGTTTTGTCAAAATCTAAAGTAGATTTAGTTAAACCTTTATTTGATATTGAAATTAATTTTTCAAAATAACTATTACTTTGATTAAAATGTTCAAAGAAATTAACATTATATAAATTGTTAATTGTAATTTTTTTAGAAATTGAATAATTTGATCCAGATTTTAATTTGATATTTAATTTTAAAATACCGTTTCTTTCATCAATTTCTGTTTCAGAAGACGATTTATTTACTTCTATTTCTATTGAATCATCAAAATTTCTAATCTTATTAATGTCAGTTATCTTTATAAAATCAGATGTTGAATTTAAAGATTTTAGTGCTCCAGAAGCTCAGTATTTTTTTGTTAAATTTAAAGAAGAAATATTATTAATTATTTCATTTAATTCTATTTCTGTTTTTGGTGTAGATGTCTTTGATTTTGTAAATGAATTTTCAAAATTAAAATCTTGAGTGCCAAAACTTAATTTTTTAATTTTATAATTAACATTGTTTTTTAAATAAGTGCTAAATATATAATTATTTTTATCTTTATAAAGGAATTTTGGTTCAATAATTTGAGTTTGATTATTAATATCAAAAATTTCAAGTCTTGGTTTTAATAAAGAAAATTGATCTAATAATTCACTATTATTAAAATTTACAGAAATATCAGATATAAAGGAATTTTCTTTATTTTCGGTAATATTTACAGAATTTATTAGTGCATTTTCTTCTCTATTTTTATCATTATTAAATTTAAGGACTCCTTTATGTAAATAATCTAATTGAATTTCTTTATTATTTACAAAAACTTTAGTTAAAGAAATTTTTCCATAATAATTATAATTTGGAATATTTGCTTCTCATTTATCATTGACTTTAGTTGCATTTATTTTTCAATAACCACCAAAATTAGATATAAATTCCAATTTGACATCATTCAAATTACTTTGATCAATATCAACAAGTTCTAATTCTGTTTTAACTTTCAAATTATTATTAGATTCTAAATTAAACTCAGTATTTTTGAATCTACTAAAACTTGTTTTAGAACTAAATTCTTTATTTATTCCGTCTTTTGGTAAAATAGAAATTCTTGGTTCAACAACAGAAATTAATCCACTTCTATCAATTTTAAAATCCACTATTTCTAAAATAGCATTTGAAGGAATTTCAAATCCATCTTCATAGTCAAAAGTTGATGAATCACTAGTTGTACTAATTGTGATAGGAATATTTTTTAACCCTTCATTTTCTGTTTTTCTAATTGAAATATCTACAGTAAATTCTGTATCTGAATTTGTTTTATCTTTTAAAGTTAATTTTCCAATATATTCACTTTCTGTGAATTCAAATAATTTTTCCACATTGTTAAAAGAAAGTAATAAACGATTTGGATTTGTTTCATCAATGTGATAACTTATACTTTCATAAGATATTTTTTGAGAATACTCGTTTGTTTGAAAGACAAAATCATTTGTATTTTCAGAATTTTCTCAATTATTTCCTATTTTTTGTGCTGAATTTAAGCTAGTTAGTGGTTTATTATTTAAAGTAATATTATTAATTAAATAGTTTTCACTAAACTCTAAATTTGATAAATTAAAAATAACTGAATCGGAATTTTCAATATATTGTTGGGAGTTAAAAAATTGTTTATCCTTAATTTTTCCAGATATTTCAATTTGAAAATCTTTATTTTTTACATTTTTTAATAAATGTTTAGAAAAATTTACTTTAAGTTTTGCAAATTCATCTGTTTTTTCTAAAATTTCTAAAGATGAAATTACAAAGTCATCATTTTCATTTGAATCAGGAATTTCTGGCTCTTGTTTATCGTTTGGATCTTCAATATTATTTATGGAACCATTGTCTGGATTATCAATTACGTCTTTTTCCTTTGGATTTTCAGGTTTAGGTGTATCAGGATCTGTTTTAGGAACTTCAGGTTCTTTTTTTTCTTCACTAAATATAATTTCTCTTTCAGTATCAGTATATCTTTTTAATGAAATATTTTCTTTATTTATAAAGAGTTTATCGATAAATAATGAAGATTTATCTTGCAAAATTGAAGGAAGTAAAACTTCAATTTTGCCATTCAAATAAATAAACTCTTTTAAAACATAAGTTTTAGAATCTGTTTGATTTTCTTTTAAAGTTAATTCAATATTATTAATTGTTTCTTTAAAAGAATTAGGAAGAAATATAAAAACTTTTTCTTTCGTCCTACTAAATTTAACTTTTTCCTTTAAAAATATATTTTCTTTATTTTTGTTTTTATTAAAAACTATTGCTAAAGTTGCACCAATAGAAGATGCTGCAATAGTACCAAGCACTATTGATGATAATATAATTTTTTTAGTTTTGTTTTTCATATTTAAATTATAAATATTTTTTTATTTTTACAAAAACAAAATATCAATATTTTTGTATAATTTAAATATTAAATGTATTTGTATGAAAGAGAGAGAAAATGTCTAAATTTATTTTTGTTACAGGTGGTGTAATTTCAGGATTAGGAAAGGGAGTTTCAGCCGCTTCAATAGGAAATCTTTTAAAATCAAGAGGTTTTAGTGTTTTTGTTTTAAAATTAGATCCTTACTTAAATGTAGATCCTGGAGTTATGTCTCCTTATGAACACGGAGAAGTTTATGTAACTGCTGATGGTGGAGAAACAGATCTTGATCTTGGACACTATGAGCGTTTTATTGATGAAAAATTTTCAAAAGATTCCAATTTTACAAGCGGTAGAATCTTTTGAAATATTTTAGAAAAAGAAAGAGAAGGATATTATGATGGTAAAACTGTTCAATATATCCCACATGTTACTGACGAAATAATTAGTATAATTAAAAATATAGAAAAAAAATATAAAAGTGACTTTGTTATAGTTGAAATAGGTGGAACAGTAGGGGATATTGAATCAAATCCGTTTATTTACGCAATAGCACAAATGGGTAGTGAATTCAATGGTATAAACACTTTTTTCATTCACGTAACTTATGTTCCTTTCCTTGAAACATCAGGTGATTTTAAAACCAAACCTACACAAGATTCTATTAATAAATTAAGAGGTATGGGTATAAAACCTAATATGATACTTTTAAGATCTAACGATGAAGTTGATCACACTATTTTAAACAAAGTTGCAAAAACTACATTTTTAAATCCAAGAAATGTTATTTCTGCTCCTGATCTAAAAAATGTATATGAAATGCCATTATATTTAGAAAAAAAAGATGCAGCCAATATTATATTAGATTACTTTAATATTACACATATAAAACCAAATTTAAGAAAATGAACAACTTTTGCTAACAAAGTTAATAAAGAAAAAAAAGCTGAATTATTAATCAAAATGCTTGGAAAATATACAAGTTTTTCCGATGCTTATAAATCAATAAATGAAGCTATTAAAATTTCTGCATTTGATAAAGGATATGAAGTAAAACTAGAATATGTTGACTCAAATATTCTAACAAATGAAAATATATCTGAAAAACTTGATGATGCTGATGGTGTAATTATCTTACCTGGATTTGGTATTAGAGGTTTTGAAGGAAAAGTTTTAGGAGCAACATATACAAGAGAAAAAAATATTCCAACTTTTGGCATCTGTTTAGGTATGCAAGCAATGTCTGTTGCTCAAGCACGTCTCAAAGGTTATAAACATGCAACTTCTAAAGAATTTGCTACAAACAACAAAGAAGAAGTTTATGTTCTAGATTTTATAAAAGGTAAAAACGAAAAAGACCAAATGGGTGGAACTTTAAGATTAGGAGAATCTGAAACAGTCTTTAAAAAAGATTCTTTAATTGCTAAATTTTACAAAAGTACTTCTGTTTTTGAAAGACATAGACATAGATACGAAATACAACATGAATTTATTGAAAAATTAGAAGATGAAAATTTCAGTTTTTCTGGTTATCATCCAAAATTAGGTCTGGTTGAATCTTGTGAAGATAAAAGCAAAGATTTTTATATCGGAGTGCAATATCATCCAGAATTCAATGCAAGACCACTAAATCCTCATAAATTATTTAGTGCTTTTGTAGAAAAAGCAGCAGAAAGAAATAATGGAAAACAAAAATAATTCTTTACAAAATACATTTAAATACATTGATTTAAATAAAGGCTTAAATCATGAACAAATTTCTAAAAACAAAGAAAAATACGGTGTAAATGAACTTAAAAATAAAAAGAAAACCCCTTTAATTATTAAATTTTTAAAACAATTTATTGAACCGATGATTATTCTTTTAATTATTGCTGCATTTTTAGCTTTAGGAATTGCTATTTATGAAGCAGTAGTTCATTATGAATATAAGAATCATATAGAATTTATAATTAGTTTTGTAGAACCTTTTGTGATATTTTTTATTGTAATTTTAAATGCTATATTTGGTTTAATACAGGAAAATAAAGCAGAAAAATCGATTGAATCACTTGCTAGTTTAAGTTCTCCAACATCAAAAGTCATTCGAAACGGGCAAGAAATAATTATTGACACAAAAGACATCGTTGTTGGAGATATATTGCTAATTGAAGCAGGAAATACTATTGGTGCTGATGGCATTATTGTTAATTCTGCTCAATTAGAGGTTGAAGAATCAATTTTAACAGGTGAATCTTTAAGTGTTTTTAAAAAAAATATATCTAATTTAGAATTTAACTGAGAAGAAGCAGAAGATACTGTAGTTTATTCAGGTACAAATGTTATAAATGGTAGAGCAAAAATTCTAGTTACAAAAATTGGGATGGAAACAAAATTAGGAAATATTGCTAAATTGCTAAATCAAGAAAAAGAAAAACTCACTCCACTCCAAAAACAACTTGCAAATTTAAGTAAAAAAATTGGAATTTTTTCCGCTATTTTATGTGTAATTACCTTCTTTATTTATATTTTTATAGTTGCTTCAGGAAATTGAAGTCTTTGAGCAAAAGGTGTTGTTATTGCTATAACTTTAGCTATTGGAACTATACCAGAAGGTTTAGTACCAATTGTTACTGTTATTTTATCTATTGGAGTTAAAAGATTATCAAATAAAAATGCTCTTGTTAAAAAACTACCAGCTGCTGAAACTTTAGGAAATGTTTCAATAATTTGTAGTGATAAAACAGGAACATTAACCCAAAATAAAATGAAGGTTATAGAAACTTTTAAAAATAACGCTTTTTCAGAAGAAGACTTTATTAAATATTTTATTTTATGTACAGATGCCAACTCATCTATAAATGAAAAAGGGGAACACAAATTAATTGGAGATCCAACTGAAACTGCTATTATCCAATTCGGAATTGATAATAAAATTTTGAAAGATTCAGTTTCTGGATTACACCCAAGAATAAACGAAATTCCTTTTGATTCAGATAGAAAAATGATGACTGTTTTTATAAAAATTAATGAAAATATTTATTCAATTACAAAAGGAGCTCCTGATTCTATTTTTGCTCTTGCAAACAATTTGTCAAATCAAATAGAACATAAAAACATCGAATTTTCTAATAATGCTTTAAGAGTTTTAGCATTAGCAATTAGAAAATGAGACAAATTACCAGATGATTTAAGTTCAAAAAATGTGGAACAAAATTTAACATTAGTTGGATTAATAGGGATGATAGATCCACCAAGAGAAGAGGTTAAAAGTTCTATTGCAATTGCACAAAAAGCCGGAATAAAAACTGTAATGATTACTGGTGATTATGCAAACACAGCTTATGCTATTGCAAAACAATTAAACATAGTAAAATCCGATGAAGATTTAGTTTTAAGTGGAAGTGAATTAAAACTAATGAGCGATGAAGATTTAAATGAAAACATAGAAAAATATGCAGTTTTTGCTAGAGTTAGTCCTGAAGATAAAATCAGAATTGTTAAAGCTTGACAAACCAAAAATAAAGTTGTTTCTATGACAGGTGATGGAGTAAATGATGCTCCTGCTCTTAAAGCTGCTGACATTGGTTGTGCTATGGGAATAACAGGGACCGATGTTTCCAAACAAGCTGCAGATATGGTATTAACAGATGATAATTTTTCAACAATAGTTAGTGCTATAAAAGAAGGAAGAAGTATTTTATATAGCATAAAAAGATTAATGATTTTCCTTTTTACAACCAATTTAACAGCTTTATTAACTACTTTTATTGGAATTTTAATTTTTAGTATAAATCCTTTATCTTCTTTACAAATTTTGTGAATAAATGTTATTTCTGAAACTTTCCCAGGAATTGCACTAGGTTTAAATAGACCAAAACAAAATTTAATGAATAAAAAACCAAATCATAAAAATGCTTCTATCTTAACTAAAGAAATGATAATTCAAATATCTTTACTTTCCATCTTGTCATCAACACTATCATTATTAGCATTTTATTTAGGTGCTTATAGTCAAAGTGGTGTAGCAAATTTAAATGAAATAAAAACAATCTTAGCTAAAGAAAATTTATCAACACTAAATTTTGCTTCTTTATCTTGTTTCATGACTATGGGAATAATTTTATCTTTAAATTCTATTATATTAAGAAGTAATGAAAGTCTATTTAAACAAAAATTTAATGATTTAAAATTTGTTCTTTTAGCTTTTGTAATTAGTTTTGTTGTTCTTTTACCAGTTACTTACATACCAGAATTTTCCAAAGTGTTTAATATGAATGTATATGTAAATTCATTTAATAATTGAATACTTGCATTACCATTTATTTTTGGATTAGTACCAACAATTTTTATTGAATTTATCAAATTAATTAATCTATTTGTAAATAAAAAACTTAAAGTCAATTAAACAAACTTTAAGTTTTTTTCATCATTATTTTAATAACTTTAAATCTCATTTAAAATTTGAATGAAAATAATTATTTTGTATTTATAGAAAGTATATCATTTACAGTATTTACATCCATAAGTTCTAAGTTGTCTGACTTATCAATTGAGTAAAAATCAACTTTAATTAAATTAGATTCTCTTGGTTGAGAATAAAGCTGAAATTCATTATAAAAAGGAAGAATATAGACCTTTTTATCTTTTTCATTTATATAAACTTGACTTACAGAAAATTGAGTTTTAGGAATATAAATATTTGCAATTAAATCTTTATCATTAAAATATGTTCAATATTCCTGTGTTTCCCAGTTAACAAAGAAAAAAATAATAAAATTTAGATTGTATATATTTATTTATAAATATATACATTTTTTATTTTTTTTAATAAAATTCTTGCTATAACTTGCTATTTATGATATAATTTAAATATGAAATTAATGTTATTTAACTCTACGGGACCAAAAAAAGCAACATATAAAAATATTGGTTACTGAGATACAAGCGGAAGTTATAGAAGAAATATTAGATTATTAGCTTTAGGAAATCAAGAAAAGCTACTTAAAAAGAATCCTAATTATGAACAAATTATTAAAAGCATAATAAGTAAATATGACACAACCGTAAATATAGAAAAATTAGAAGCAGAAATAAATTCTGCACTTCTTTTGAGTTCAAATATTACTAAAACTAAAAATTTTAGTGCAGAATTTATTTTAGAATTTATGTATGATTTAAACATTTTTGAAAATTTTAATTTTGGTAAGCACAAAGGGATGAAAGAAATACTTTCTTATCAAATTGCTAATAGAATTTGTCAACCTTCAAGTATTTTTAAATCTTTTATAAATAAGTCTGAATCATATACAGACTTGGATTATTCAAAAAATAGTTTTTATAGAATGCTTGACTTATTAGAAGATAATAAGGAAAATATCTTGAAAAATATATCTAAAAAGTTTGTCAATGAAAACGAAACTATTTTTTTCGATTCAACCACAATTTATTTTGAAAGTTTCAAAAAAGAAGAATTAAGATTACCAGGATATTCAAAAGATGGAAAATTTAAAGAAGATCAAATTGTTTTAGCAATGGCGTGTAATTCAGAAAATATACCTATTTTTTATAAAATTTTTCCTGGAAATACTGCAGATGTAAAAACATTAATTCCTTTTATACAGGAATTTAAGGAAATTTATAAAAATACAAAAATTACAGTTGTTTCAGACAGAGGAATGAGTTCTGCAGAAAATATTAACTTTTTAGAAGAAAATAATATAGACTACATAATTTCAAAAAGAGCAAATATCGAAACAAAAAAATATAAAGAATTTTTATTAAAAGAAGATGATTATGTCGAGATATCAGGAAAGTTTAAATATAAAACTAAAGAAATTTTTGTAGAAAATAAAGAAAATAAAGGGAAAATAAGAAAACAAATTGTCACCTGAAGTAAATCCAGAGCTAAATTAGATAAACTAAATAGAGAGAATGAAATAAATAATTTTATTAAAAATCAAGACAAAAATGGATTTGTTAATGAAAAAAGAATGATAGGATACAAAAAAACCAAATATTTTAAACAATTGAATTCTTCTAAATATGTTTTAGATGAAGAAAAAATTTCAAATGATCAAAAATTTGATGGTTATTATGTATATGAAACTTCTTTAAAGGATTTAGATCCATTAAAAGTTGTAGAAATATACTCAATGCAATGAAAAATAGAAGAAAATTTTAGAACATTAAAAAATAATTTACAAATTAGACCAATGTATGTTTATACAACTAAACACATCCAAGGACATGTATTATTTTCTTTTTTATCATTATGAATTTTGAAAATGTTTTTATTAAAAATAAAAAATTTCTATAAAGATAATGGAATAATACAAAAAATTACAGATGAAAAATTTATTTTAATTTTAAAAAATTTAATTTATATGACAGAAGAAGATAGAAATAGCAATAAATTATTAACTTTTAAAAGATTAGATAACGAATTATCAGTAATGGCTTGAAATTTTTATGATGAATATATAAAATACATAAAATAGCAAGTAAATTTTTAAAAAAGCAAACGAAAAGTGCTGTAAATAAAGTGGGACAAAAAACTTAACATTAGGTTAAGTTTTTTTGTTCGCCTTAT
>NZ_JBTGVF010000020.1:0-18054 GCF_054343435.1 Mycoplasma sp. 5370 | reverse complement strand
TAGATGAATTAAACAATAAAATTAACTAAGTATAGAAATTTAGTAAAAATTTAGGTTAAAAGAGAAGTACATCAATGAACGGGCATATTTTGCATTTGTTTCCTTGCTTGTAATGTTTAAAAATAAATATATCAAAATCAGCAAAGATACAGAAAAAAGCATAGAGAGAAGAGCAATCAAAGAGGCAAAGCAGGAGTTAAAAGAAAATCAGCAAGAACTAGGAATGGACTTTTTACTAAATGACAAACAAAAAAAGACATTTAGAAAATGAAGCAAGAAATACCACCTTACAGAAGAACAGCAAGAGAGCGTAGCATTTGCTTTGTATTACAAAGTAGCAAAATTTAGAACAATTAAAAAGTTAATTAAAAAAGCACCTAATAAAGACATTTTAGATACTTATTTTATTGACTATTTTAAAAAAATGGAGACAAATTAACAATTACCGGAAACAAAAGAAAGAAACGGAGATAAAGTCCGGAGACAACTTAAAATATCAGAAATAAAGAGCGGAGAGAAAATGAAAAAAATACTGAAAGAAATAATGGACTTTAGACAATATTAAAATTTATTAAAAATCATTAATGACCATAGTGAATTATGAAATTGAGAGTATTCAATCAATTTCAAAAAAAATAAAAAAGATGAAAGTCCTTTCTTTTAAAATTAAAAAATTTCTCGGTGGTAACACCGAGAAAATTATTCCACTTAGTTAAAAAAAGTGGAGAGAATTTTAATTTTAATAATTATAATTCTAATATTAATTAAATTATAAAGTAATGTAATACATTTTCCACCAACCTTATATAAAAACTCCCATTACGCCAAATGGCGTTTTTTCATTAATTAAGTTAATCTTAATTAATTGGGAATCTGAAAATGTATTACACTATTATTGTAGCACTTTTTCCAAAATTTTTATAAAAAATTTGCAAATTATTAATCAAAATGCCATCGTTAGTAATATATAATAATAATTAAAATATTTTTTGTTTCTAATGCCAAAAGTAAATCAGATATTATAACTAAGTTTTAATTCTTTGATGATGAAAAAATATTCTTCTTTATTGAAAATAAAGAGATAAAAAATAATCATAATATTTATAAATTAATTTTAATTAAATGAAATAAAATTTTAGGAAAAACAAACCAAAAATCCCAATTTTTTCCGTATTTTCGTAACAAAATAAATTCTGTGGTAATATTAAAATGTGACTAATATTTTAGTCACATAAGGAGGTGAAAAATGTATTTAAAATAAAGGTTGAAAAGTGGAACGAATTTTAATCTTGTTGATTATAATTTTATTATTAATTAAATTATAGAAAAAATTAATACATTTTCCACTAACCTTATATAAAAACTCCATTACTGCAATTAATGGAGTTTTTTCATTAATTAAGTCAATCTTAATTAATTTGGATTGTGAAAATGTATTTATAATATTATTGTAGCACTTTTTCTAAAATTTTTATAAAAATAATAAAAATAAAAAAAGCAACAGAAAATCGTGCTTAAAGAATCTTTAAAATTTGGTGAAATCGTAGAAGCGAATGCTTGCTATGAATTTTTGTACCTAACGATGATCAAAAAAATTTTGTTTACAATGCTATAGATGCAAGCACTGGTTTTTTAGCTACTCATTTTAACAGATAGGAAACTAACCAAAATGACATAAAACTGTTAGAAATGATTTTTGCTAAATATTAAAAACCACAATATTTTTGCTGATAAAAGAAAAAAGTTTTATAAAACCCAGAATTCCGAAACAAATTTAACCAAAGAAATGGAAAAAAGGGGCATAAAAGTAATTTCTAGCAGTGTTCCTACTCATAAACCAAATGTGGAAAGATCCTTTAGAAACATTTAACAATACTTTCCATTACTCTTTTTAGAATATGATCTTAAAACAATAGATGATTTAAATATCAATTCTGATTTAATTATAAATTATAATTGCAATAAAACAAATAAAATAATTAATAAATAAAAACATAATTAATAATAAATTTTATATAACTAAGTTTTAATTCTTCAATGTTGAAAAAAGATTCTTCTTTATCGAAAATAAAGAGATAAAAAATAATCATAATATTTATAAATTAATTTTAATTAAAATGGAACAAAATTTTAGGAAAAACAAACCAAAAATCCCGATTTTTTCCGTATTTTCGTAACAAAATAAATTCTGTGGTAATATTAAAATGTGACTAATAATTTAGTCACATAAGGAGGTGAAAAATGTATTTAAAATAAAGGTTCAAAAGTGGAGAGAATTTTAATCTTATTGATTATAATTTTACTATTAATTAAATTATAAAAAAGTTAATACATTTTCCACAACCTTATATAAAAACTCCATTCCGACAAAATGGAGTTTTTTCATTAATTAAGTTAATCTTAATTAATTAGGATTGTGAAAATGTATTTATACTATTATTATAACACTTTTTTGCAATGTGTTCAATTTTTTTGTAGAAATTTTTTTAAATAAAAAACATTATCTTTAAAAACATTATTTAAATTTAAAAAAATAAACTTTATATTAACAAAAGAAGCATAACAAATTTCTTCTGTTTTAATAAAAAAACAATAAAAATTTGATATATTTTTAATTTTTGTATAAAATTAGAATAACTAATTATTAATATTTTTATAAAAATATCTATAAAAATATATTTTTAGTATAAAATTATATATATTTAAATTTTATAAAATAAAGCAAATTAAAGGAAAATATGACAAAAAAAGAATTTATAAACGATGTAGTTGATAGATTAGATGAAAATTTAAAAGTTAGTCCAAAACAACTAGATCATATTTTAGAAACAATGTTATTTGTTTTAAAAGAACAATTATTGGCAGAAGAAAAAGTTACATTAGCTGACTTTGGAATCTTCTCAACTGTTGTTAGATCACAAAGAAAAATTGTAAATAGTTTTACAGGTGAAGAACAAGTTGTTCCACAAAAAAGAGCAATTAAATACAAACCATCAAAATATTTACGTGATTTAGTAGACTTTAAATCATAAAATATATCAATATATTTATTAAATAAGCATAAACTGTATTTATGGTTTATGTTTTTTATTTTTATCAAAAAATCAAAAACACTTATTTTGCCCATTTTTTTAAGTAATTTTCAAATAAAAAAATTATTTGTTCATTCTAAATAATATTTTTTGAACAAATAAAAGAAAAATTTGAATTTTTATCAATTTTTATATATAATATTATTACCACAAAAATTGGGAGGTGGTATTGTGAAAAACGAAAAATACGATGTAATTATTATAGGCGGGGGAATCATAGGTGCTTCGATTGCTTATGAGTTGTCTCAATATAATATGAAAAATCTATTATTAGAAAAAAATCCAGTATTTGCAGATGAAACTTCCAGAGGAAATTCAGGTGCAATACATGGTGGTTTTGATCCTGAACCAGGAAAAATCGAAGCTAAACTAAATGTTCTTGGAAATCAGTTATGAAGAGAGAAAATTTTTAAAGATTTAGATTTTCCAAGAGCACAAGTTGATTCATTAATTTTAGCTTTTAATGAAGAAGAAATGAAGCATGTACATATGTTATATGATAGAGGTTTAACAAATAAAGTTCCAAAAGAATTTTTAAAAGTGCTTTCTAAAGAAGAAGTACTAAAAAAAGAACCAAATGTTAATCCAAAAGTTCATGGAGCACTTTTATGCACAAGTTCATGAGCAATTGATCCAGTAAGAGCGACATATGCTTTTCTTGGAGCAAGTGAACAAAATGGTACAACATTAAAAAACAATTCTGAAGTTACAGATATTAAATATGTAAATGATGAATTTGAAATCACTTTAAAAAGTGGCGAAAAATTACATTCAAAAGTTGTAATTAATGCTGCTGGTCACTATGCAGATGTCCTTGCACAAAAAGCAGGATATGGCGACTTTAAACAAACAACAAGACGTGGAGAATACAGAATTTTAGCACGTAGTGAAGGTGGAATAGTAAACTCAATTTGTTTTAAAGTTCCTACAATTCACGGAAAAGGTGTTATTGTTGCACCAATGCTTGATGGACATGTTTTAGTGGGACCTACTGCTGAAGAAGGTGTACCAAAAGAAGAAACAAGACTTGTTACAAAAGCAAAATTTGACTATATTGGAGAAATTGGAAAAGAAATTATTCCTTCAATTAGACTTGAAAAAACAATTATGACTTTAGCAGGTTCAAGACCTATTGATGTAGAAACAAACGATTTTGTTATTAGATCTGCTAAAGATAACAAAAAATTTATTAACGCAGCTGGAATGCAATCACCAGCTATTGCCTCAGCACCTGCAATTGCTATTGAAATTGCAAAATTAGTTGAAGAATCAGGACTAAAATTAACTAAAAAAGAAAACTTTAATCCTAAATATACAGTTAGATTTTAAATTTTAGGAGGGCAAAATGTTAGCTAAATTAAAAGGTTTAACCTGAAGACAAATTATTGCCTTAATCATTTTAGCGGCTTCTGATGTTTTTGTAATAGCAGCACCATACTATATTAAAAACATCATTCCAAACTTACACGAATACTTAAACATTAAAGAAGATCAAGTTGCTACTTTAACATCAATTATTGGTTATGTAACACTAATTACTCAACTTCCTGGCGGTTTTTTAGCCAATAAGTTCAGTTCAAGATGGTTGTTGTCTATCGCTGTCTTTTCAACAGGAGCAATAACTTTATGATTTGGAGCTACAATTTGAAATTCAAAAAGTTTAAATCCAAATTCATTATTTATTCAATATTCAATAATTTGAGCGTTATGAGGTGTTAGTTCTACTCTTGTATTCTGAACACCTTTATGAAAACTTGTTTCACAACAAACAACAAAAGAAAATCAAGGCTTAGCATATGGAATTCAAGGAACAGCAAACGGAATTATCGGTTTATTCTTTGTATTTCTATTAGGACTATTAGTTACTAATGTATGAGTTCCAAGAGCAAATGGAAGTGCAATACCTTTTGCTGTTTATGCTTTCTTAATTGCAACCTTTTTAGTTGCTACATCAATCTTTGTACTAATTCTTGTTCCAGAGAAAAAACAAGATAAAGATACAGAAAAAGCTTCATGAGCTAGATTGAAAAAAAGTATAATTTCTGTTTTTAAAGCATTAAAAAATTGAAAATTATGAGCATTATCAATTTTTGTAATGGGTATGTATACATTTCAAAGTGTTTTTGCTTACTATTTAATTCAATTAATGCAAAATGGATACTTAGCACCAGCGATTCTTGTGACTATTTTAGGAGGAATTAGAACTTATGGATTAAGAACATTAGTTTCCACCTTTATAGGAAGATGAGCTGATAAATTTAGATCATATGTTCTTTTCTTAATTATTGTTACAGGAATTGGAATTATTCTACTTGGAGCAATAATCTTACTTGGTTTTGTTCCAAAATCAGCAAATGTTTGAGTAATTGTTTTCAGTTCAATTCTCTATCTATTAGCAGGAATTCTTTCATGAGCAATGGTTACTTTAAGATATGCTCAAATTGGTGAAATTCACTTAGAAAAAAATTCTTATGCTTCAAGTGTTGCTGTTCTTTCCTTTATTGGTTTTTCAACAGATGCTTGACTATACCAAATTACAGGAGCAGTTGGTAAATATTACACACCAGCAGGAGCAGATAATACTTCAATACAAGGTTACCAAATTATTTTAGTTATTACATTGGCAATCGCGCTTCTTGGACTACTTGCAGGACTTGCTGTGCATATTGCTAACACAATTGAACTTAAAAAATTAGGTAAAACAAACTACAGATGGAGAACATTAGAAAATGCATAACAAACAATTAATTTTAGGACACAGAGGATACTCTGCAATTGCCCCAGAAAATACCGAATTAGCCTTTGAAATGGCTTATCAATTCAATTTTGATGGTGTTGAACTTGATGTTCATTTGACTAAAGATAAAAAATTAGTTATTATCCATGATGAAACAACAAACAGAACAGCACTAACTAAAAAAGAAATTGAATTTTGTACTTTGGAAGAACTTAAAAAAGATGATCACAGCCTCTTTTTTAAAAAAAGTACAAGAAAACAAACAATACTCACATTAGAAGAATTTTTAGATAAATACTTAAATTTATTTAAAATTATTAATGTTGAAATTAAAACTGATCAAAAAGAATATAAAGGAATAGAAGAAGAATTACACAAACTTGCAAACAAATATGGACAAGCATATTTTCAAAAAATAGTTTTTTCATCTTTTAACTTTCAAACACTTAGAAATATGCGCAAGTTAAGTTCAAAATACCAACTTGGATTTCTATTTTGAACAGAAACTCAATTCCAATCAGTTTCTATAGAAGAAATGAAACAAGTGTGTCAATTCTTAAATCCTTGAACGGTTTTATATGATAAAGATAAAAAACGTTATCAAAAAATTAACATGCCTTTAATGTTATGAACTCTTAAAGATCAAAAAAAATACAACGAATATTTAAACGATAAAATTGTTTATGCTCAAATTAGTAATTACAAATTTGAAAAAAACAAATAAGGAGAAAAATGAAAGATAAATTTATTATCACATTAGATTCAGGTACCACTTCCTGTAGAACATTAGTGGTAGACCATGATGGAAATATTAAAGCAAGTAGTCAAAGTGAATTTACACAATACTTCCCAAAATCTGGTTGAGTGGAACATGATCCATTAGAAATTTGAAATACACAACTTTCAACAATGCAAAGTGCAAAACACAAAGCAAAAATTAAATCCCACGATATTGTCGCTTTAGGGATTACAAACCAAAGGGAAACAGTTGTTTTATGAGATAAGGAAACAGGATTACCTGTATATAACGCGATTGTGTGACAAGATAGAAGAACAACAGATTATTGTGAAACATTAATTGAAAAAGGATTATCAGACTTCTTTAGTGATAAAACTGGATTAATTATTAATCCATATTTTAGTGGAACAAAAATTCGTTGAATTCTTAAAAATGTAGAAGAAGCAAAAACAAAATTAAAAGAAGGAAAATTACTTGCAGGAACAATTGACACTTGATTAATGTGAAAATTAACTGATGGTAAAGTTCATGCAACTGACGTTTCTAACGCTTCAAGAACTATGTTATTTAACATTCACACTTTAGACTGAGATCAAGAAATTTTAGATTTACTTGAAATTCCAAAAGAAATTTTACCAGAAGTAAAATCTTCATCCGGACACTATGGAATTGTTAGTTCACATCACTGATCAAACAAAGCTAAAGGACAAGTTCCAATTACTGGAGTTGCAGGAGATCAACAATCAGCTCTCTTTGGACAATTATGTACAGAAGTAGGAATGGTTAAAAATACTTACGGAACAGGATGTTTTACACTTGTAAATACAGGACACACTCCAGTTAAAAGCAAAAATAAATTACTAACCACAATTGCTTGAAAACTTGGAGACAACAAAACAGTCTATGCTCTTGAAGGTTCGGTGTTTATTGCTGGAGCAGCAATTCAATGACTAAGAGATTCATTAAGAATTTTATATAACTCAGCAGAATCAGACTTCTTTGCTTCACTTGTAAATGATGATCAAAGAGTATATATGGTTCCATCATTTACAGGACTTGGAGCTCCTTATTGAGATTCATATTCAAGAGGTGCGATTTTTGGTTTAGAAAGAGGAACCAAAAGAGAACACTTAATTAAAGCAACTCTTGATGCGATTGCTTACCAATCAAACGATTTAATTAAAGCAATGGAAAAAGATTTACAAAAACCAATTATCTTATTAAAAGTAGATGGAGGAGCATCAAATTCAAATTACTTAATGCAATTCCAATCTTCAATTTCTAATTTAAAAGTAGAAAGACCTTCTAATATCGAAACTACAGCTTTAGGAGCTTCATATCTAGCTGGATTAGCTGTTGGTTACTGAAAAGATCTAGAAGAAATCAAAAAAATAAACAAAATTGACAAAGTATTTAAACCACAATTAGCACAAAATGAAATTGATGCTTTAATCAAAGGTTGAGATACAGCTGTTAAAAAAACTTTAAATTGAACAAAAGATATAGAATAGGAGAAAAGTAATGAGATTAGATATTTTATCAGAATTTTTAGGAACTTTAGTTCTAATTCTTCTTGGTAACGGTGTTGGATACAGCGTTTCCATGAAGAGGATGTTTGCGAACCAATCTGGAAAATGAATCGTTATCATTTTAGGATGAGGTTTAGCTGTATTTACAGGGGTAATAGTTTCATTATCTCTTGGTGGTTCTGCTCACTTAAATCCAGCAGTCACATTTTTTGTTGCTGTAAGTAGCAAGTTAAGTGATCCATTAATTTTAACATATATTCCTGTGCAAATTTTAGGTGCAATGACAGGACAAATGCTTTTAAACTTCATTAACTGAAAACACATTCAAGAAACAGATTTAGGTACATTAAGAGGAGTACACTGTACAGGACCTGCTTTTGCAAATAAAGAAAAAGCAACTATTTTTAATTTCTCCTATGAATTAGTAGGAACATTATTACTTGTTGGATTAATATTAGCATTTGGTAAAGGTGGAAATAAAATAGGATTAGCATCACTTGGTCCAGTTCCAGTAACTTTAATTGTTGTAGCAGTTGGTGCTTCACTTGGTTCATCAACAGGTTATGCAATTAACCCAGCAAGAGATTTAGGTCCAAGAATGGTTTATGCTTTAATGGAAAAAACATTATTAGCAAATAGAAAAAGCGAACATGTTGGAGGAAACTGATCATACTCATGAATTCCAGTTGTCGCTCCTTCATTAGCAGGTGTAATTATTGGTGCTTTAGCTTTAATTCCAGTTGCAGCTTAATTACTAACTTATAAAAATAAAATAATTAATCAATAAAGGAATTTATTATATGAAAAAAATATTAAATAAAAAAGAAGACATAGTTTTAGAAATGATTAATGGGATTGTAAAAACTAATAAAAAAGTTAAAAAGGTTGAAAACTTTAATGTTATTTACAATACTGAATTTAATAAAAATAATGTTGCTTTAATTTCAGGTGGTGGTTCCGGTCATGAACCAGCACATATGGGATTTGTAGGTAATGGTATGCTTAGTGCTGCTGTTGCAGGAGAAGTATTTACATCTCCTACACCAGATCAAGTTGAAGCAGCAATAAATGCTTTAGATTCAAAAAACGGTACTTTATTAATTATTAAAAACTACACAGGAGACAAACTAAACTTTGAAATAGCACAACAGTTAGCTCAAGCAAATGGTAAAAATGTAGAAACTGTATTAGTGGATGATGATGTTGCCGTAGAAAATTCCACTTGAACTATTGGAAGAAGAGGGATTGCTGGAACAGTATTTGTACACAAAATTGCTGGAGCATTAGCTCAAAAAGGAGCTTCTTTACAAGAAGTAAAAAGAGTAGCACAAAAAGTAATTCAAAATGTTAGATCATTTGGAATTTCTCTTAATTCTATTTATATTCCAACAACAGGAAAAGAATCATTTTCATTAGCAGCAGATGAAATTGAATTTGGTCTTGGAATTCATGGTGAACCAGGAATTAAAAGAGAAAAAATTAAATCATCAAAAGAAATTGTTAAAGAAATGTTAGATTTAATTTTAAAAGATTATGACTATAAAAACTCAGAAGTTGCTTTAATGGTGAACGGTTTAGGTGGAACACCTGAAATGGAATTATTTATAGCAACTAACGATATTCATGATTATTTAGCAACTAAAAATGTTTCTATTTATAGTTCTCATGTTGGGAATTTTATGACTTCACTTGAAATGCAAGGATTTTCAATTTCTTTACTTAAACTAGATGATGAGCTTAAATCATTATTAGATGAACCAACAGAGGTGAAAAGTTGAAAATAAGTTATTCTAATTTAACTGATGCAATGAAAAACATTGCTAAAGAGTTAAAAGAAAATGAAGATTATATTTCTACTTTAGATCAAACTATTGGTGATGGTGATCATGGATTTAATATGGTTAGAGGATTTACAGAAGTTTCTAATATCCATTTTGAACAAGTAGATTTATCTACATATTTAACTTTAGTTGGAAGATCACTAATGTCAAAAGTAGGAGGGGCTTCTGGTCCTTTATATGGAATGGCATTTATGAATTCTGCTAATGCACTAAAAGGACATGAAACTTTTACATTTAATGAATTTAAAATTTTAGTTTCAAGTTTTGCTAAATCACTTGAAATGCTTGGAAAAGTAACTTTAAATGAAAAAACAATGTATGATGTTTGAAAACCACTTGAAACTTATTTAACTTCAAAAGAAACATTAGATGCAAGTGAATTTGATGCAACAATTGATTATGTTTATTCTTTAGTGCAAAATACTAAAGATTTAGTTGCAACCAAAGGAAGAGCATCATACTTAAAAGAAAGATCATCTGGCACAATTGATCCAGGTTCTTATTCAAGTTATATTATTATTAAAAATTTAATTAAAGGATTATAATGAAGAAATTATTTATTATTATTTCTCATTACAATAAATTAGCACAAACAATTAAAGAATACTTAACTAAAATGCTTCCTATTGATGAAAATAATATCAAAATAGAAGCATTAGGTGGAATTAATGATGGACAAGATTTAGGAACAGAACCATTGAAACTACTTGAAATCATCGAAGCAAACAATGATATCAAGGAAATAGTAATATTTTCTGATTTAGGTTCTGCTACTTTAAGTGCAAAAGCAATTATCAGTATGGTAAGTGACAAACAAATTCACGTTTCCCATGGTTCTATTGTTGAAAATTGTTTCTCTGCTTATGTGCTTGCAAACTCAGGAGCGAATTTTGACTCTGTAGTATCAGCAAGTGAAGAACAAATTGTAAAATAACCTTAATTTTAAGCCCACTTTATAGTGGGTTTTTCTATTTTAAAACCAAAAAATGATATAATTAAAAAGTATTAAGGAGAAAAATGAAAAATGAAAAAGGACTATCTCTTAAAATAATTCATATATATATATATATCTTAGCAAATTTTTATTTGCTAATTTTTCATTCAAATTTTATAATACAGCAAAATTAAATTATATAAAAACCTTATTAAACAAATTAATAGGGTTTTTTACTATTATTAAAGGAGAATAATATGGAAAATATAGATTTTACAAAAGAAAAAGAATTATTTAGAAAAATATATAAAAAAATAGAAATAATTAAAAAAGCATTTAACAAAATAGGTTTAAATTTAAACGAAGAAAAAGAAATGAGTAATTCAGAATTTTTAACTAAAGCTGTAAGTACACCAGAAATTATTTTTTATATTGTAGTTTTTGTAGAAGAAATAAATCAAGAATTGCCAAAAGAACAACAAGAAATTGAAGACAGTATAGATGACTATATGTTTTGGATAGATAATTATATTAATCTAACTGATGATTTAAATATTCTATTTTTTATGCCAGAAAAATTAAAAAATAATAAAGAATTTGTTTTAAAACTTGCTGAAAAATATGATTGAGGATTACAATATGCTTCTGATAACTTGAAAAATAATAAAGAATTTGTTTTAGAACTTGTTGAAAATAATGGAGGAGAAATAAAATACGCTTCAAAAGAATTACAAAATGACAAAGAAATAGTTTTAGAAGCACTTACCAGATGATTTAGCAATTTTAAATATGCTTCTGATAACTTAAAAAACGATAAAGAATTTATTTTAGAAGCTTTACAAGAAGACACTTTATTTTGTAAATATATTTCAAATGAATTAAAAAATAATAAAGAATTTATTTTAGAAGCAACTAAGGAAGCTGGGTTTGATTTAGAATACGCTTCTGATAACTTAAAAAATGACAAAGAAATAGTTTTAGAAGCTGTTAAAAATAAAGTTGGAGCATTAAAATATGCTTCAGAAAACTTGAGAAACGATAAAGAAGTAGTTTTAGAATCAGTTAAAAATGAAATAGGAACATTAAAATACGCTTCTGATAATTTAAAAAACGATAAAGAATTTATTTTAAAAGTTTTAAAAGAAAGTGATTCAAATTCTAAATATATTTCAAATGAACTAAAAAATGACAAAGAATTTATTTTAAAAGCAATAAAAGAAGCAGGGTTTGATTTTGAATATGCTTCTGATAACTTAAAAAATGATAAAGAAGTTATTGAAGCAATAAAAGAAGCAAAGCTTAATTTAGCATATTATGAATCTTTAATTAAAACTAGAGAACTAATAGAAAAATTTGAAGCATGAAATAAAGATGATGTTTATTTTGAATATGGGTCTGATAACTTAAAAAATAATAAAAAATTTCTTTTAAAAGAATTAAAAGAAAACAAATGAAATTCTCAATTCATTTCAAGTGAATTAAAAAATGACAAAGAATTTATTTTAGAAGCAATAAAAGAAGCAGGATTTGATTTACAATATGCTTCAAATAATTTGAAAAACGATAGAGAAGTTGTTTTAGAAGCTGTAAAAAATAAAGGTGTAGTCTTAGAATTTGTTTCTGATAAGTTAAAAAATGATAAAGAAATAGTTATAGAAGCATTGAAAAAAGATAATGAATCTTTTGAATATGCTTCTGATAACTTAAAAAACGACAAAGAAGTTGTTTTAATAGCTATTGGAAGAATGACTGAAAATTTTGAACTAATTTCAAGTGAATTAAAAAACGATAAAGAATTTGTTTTACAAGCATTAGAAGTAAATCCTTATGTTTTTGCTTCTATACCAGCAGAATTAAAAAATGATTTAGAAATTAAAGAATTATTTAAACAAAAAATGAAAAATATTGTATTAAATGCTTGAGAAAAATAATAAAAATATGGAAAATATAGATTTTAGAAAAGAAAAAGAAAGATTAAAAGAATTCGGTTTAAAATTAGAAAATGAAGGTGCTTTAACTGATGAAGAATTTGTTTTTAATGTCTTAACTAATGAAAAAATAGGATACAGTGAAAAAGGGTTATATTTTTCGTTTTTATCAGACAAAGCAAAAGAAAATAAAAATTTCATAAATAAATTAATTAAGAAAACAAAAAATTTTTGATTTTTATTTTATACTTCAAATAAACTAAAAAATGACGAAGAATTTGTTTTAAATTTAGTTAAATCAAGTTATGAATACAATTCTAATTACTTTAAAAACCAGAAAAAAGTTATTTTAGAAGCAGTTAAAGAAAAAAGTGGTTATTTATTACAATTTATTTTAGGTGATTTAAAAAATAACAAAGAAGTTAGTAGGAATTTAAAATATGCTACTGATGACTTAAAAAACGACAAAAAATTTGTTTTAGATGTTGTTAAACAGATTGGTTATGCATTAAAATATGCTTCAGAAGAATTAAAAAATGATAAAGAAGTTGTCTTAGAAGCAGTTAAACAAATTGGTTATGCATTAAAATATGCTTCAGATAATTTAAAAAACGATAAAGAATTTATTTTAGAAGCGGTTAAAGAATCTGGTATTTCATTAGAATTTGCTTCAGATAACTTCAAAAATGACAAAGAAATAGTTTTAGAAGCAATTAAAGAATCTGCTTGAGCATTACAATATGCTTCAGGTGAACTAAAAAATGATAGAGAAATAGTTTTAGAAGCAGTTAAAAACGTTGGTAAAAGTTTTCAATATGCCTCACATAATTTAAAGAATAATAGAGAATTTATTTTAAAAATAGTTAAAACATCAGGTCTTGCATTAAAATTTGCTAATAATTTTAATAATGATAAAGAAGTAGTGCTAGAAGCAATTAAACAAGATGCTCAGGCATTAAAATATGCTTGTGATAACTTCAAAAACGATAAAGAAATAGTTTTAGAAGCTGTTAAAAAAGATGGTCTTGCATTAAAATATGCTTCTAAAGAATTGAAAGATAATAAAGAAGTTGTTTTAGAAGCTACTAAAGAGTATTGAAAAGCTTTTGAATATGCTTCAGAAGAATTGAAAAAAGAATTAAAAAATAATAAAGAATTAGTTATTTTACCTTCTATTAAATATCATGAAAGAAATTTTGAATCAATTCCTAATGAACTAAAAACTAACAAAGAATTTGTTTTACAAGCATTAGAATTAAATCCTTATATTTTCCCTTTTATACCTGTAGAGTTAAAAAATGATCTAGAAATTAAAGAATTAATTAAACAAAAATTGCAAAGTATTTCACTAAATACTTGTAAAAAAAAGGACTAATATGAATAATATAGATTTTAAAAAAGAAAAAGAAAGATTAAAAAAATTAGGTATACAGTTAAAAAAAGAAAATGCTTTAACTGATAAAGAATTTGTTTTAGAAGCAATTAAAACTAATTCCTTTTATTTTTCTTTATTATCTTCTGATATAAAAGACAATGAAGAATTCATTTTATCATCACTAGATGAATATATGGAAGCAATCTTTCTCTTTATTTCAGATAGATTAAAAAATAATAAAGAGTTTATTTTAAATTTATTAAAAAAAGATGTTTTATCTATTGAATTAATTCCAAATCATTTTAAAAACAATAAAGAAGTAATGCTGCAAGCAGTAAAACTAAATGGAATTAATTTATATGCTGCTTCACAAGAAATTAAGCATGATAAAGAAATAATTTTAGAAGCTATTAAAAATAACGAACAAGCATTTAAATATATACCTTATTGTTTGAGAAACAATAAAGAATTTATGCTTGAATTAGTTTCAAAATATGGTTATCATGCCTTACAATATACTTCAGATAACTTAAAAAATAATAAAGTATTTATTTTAGAAGAAGTAAAAAAACATTGATTAAATATTAAATATGCCTCAGATAAACTCAAAAATGATAAAGAAGTAATACTAGAAGCTATTAACAATAATTGATTTGCTCTTGAATATGCTTCAGATGAGTTAAAAAATGATGAAGATATTATCAATGCAGCTATTGATAATGGAATGAAATATTTAAATCTTGCTTCAAAAAGAATAAGAAATAATAAACAAATAATTAAAAAAGCAATTACAGACAAATTCTGAATTGAACTTGAAAATAAAAACATACTTGAAGTATTATCTAAATTTTATGAATATGCAACCACTATTTATTTTCTAGATTCAGAATTGATACATAATAAAGATTTTATGTTAGAACTAATTACATTAAATCCATTAATTTTTAACTTTGTTTTGCCTCAATTTAAAAATGATGAACATTTTATAAAAGAAGTAAAAAAGATTTGCTCAAAAAGAAAAGATTTATTAACGATTCTATTTGGAGATAATTAAAATATGGAAGACAATAAAATTAAATTATTAGCAAAAACATCTCTTAGTGGTGGAACAAAAACTTTACTAGAAGATCTTTATTTATTTTTTAAAAGACTATGAGAATTACAAGTTACAGAAGAAGATATTTTAGTTACTGAAAAAATAAAAATAGATAAAGCAAACTCAAAAACAAAATTTTATATTGAAAGAATTCCAGATAAACAACTTAAAATAAAAAACAAAAACTTTAATAATAAAAATATTTATTGAGATAATACTTTTCAAAGATATAAAATTCCATTAATTGCTTTAAAAATGATTATTGAATTAGAACAACAAGAAAAAAATGTTTCAAAATATAAAATTAATCCTGAATTATTAAAATCAATTGAAGAAAAAGAATTTAAAAATTATATAAATAATTTAATTGCTCAAAATAATGAATGAAGAAAAAGAGATGATTTTTCTTCAAAATTTTGAAATACCATTATTAAAGAGCAAAATGATAAAGGAACAACAATTTTAAAAGACTTTTTAGAACAATTAAAATCTGATGATTCTATAATAAAATCAAATACAAGTGAAAAAATCGAAAAGACAGTTCAAGAAATTGATTGAATAAAAATTAATCCATTAGATGAAAAATATTGAAAATTTTTAAATTCTAAAGAGAATAAACCTAAAGATATAGAATTTAAAGAAATAAATAAAAAAGGAATCATTTCAAATTTTATTAATATAAAAGAATATTTATCATATTATTCAAAACGAA
Source organism: Mycoplasma sp. 5370 (assembly GCF_054343435.1). NCBI lineage: Bacteria > Bacillati > Mycoplasmatota > Mollicutes > Mycoplasmatales > Mycoplasmataceae > Mycoplasma > Mycoplasma sp. 5370. The sequence continues at coordinate 2,071 of NZ_JBTGVF010000020.1, read as the reverse complement.
AAATAAGAATACCTATTTTTCAAAGGGATTATTCTTGAGATAAAGACAATATAATAGCACTATTAGAAATGATTTATAAGAGTAATAATTCAGATAATACAGATAAACCAGAGTTCATCAAAATCTTCTTAAATAATATAATATTAACTAGAGATGATGATGATTGTTTGAATATAATTGATGGTCAGCAAAGAAGTATAACTTTTTTCTTAATTTTAATTGCTTTTGCTAAGTTATATTCATATAAAGCAGCTAAATTAGAAAACTCAGATGATGCTAATAAAATAAATCTTTCTTTTTTAAATTTTTCAGATGAAAGTGAAGAAAATCAAAACAATTCACTTTCTGTTTTAGCAAAAATATTAGTAAAATGAACAAAAGATGAAAATAATCATATAAAAAATGCCTTTAGTTGAATTTGTGAATGAATTGAAGATAAATATAAAAATAAAGAAATAAAAGAAATTAAAAAAGTAATTAATTTTTTCCTAACTAAAATAGCATTAAATTTAACACAAATAAAACTTTCAGATTTTTTTGAAACAAGCAATATATTTAAAAATATCAATTTATACACAAAACCTTTAGAGATTTTAGATATTTTCAAAAATGATTTATATTTAAAGTTAGAACCAAAAGAAAAAGAAGAAGATAAATTTGTTGAAGATAGTATAAAAATATATGAAAATACTTGAAATTTATATTTTAGATATGAAAATAAAAAAGAAAATAAAACTATAAAAGAATTATTAGAAAAATTTCTATATTCTTTAAAAGTGTTTTATAAAATAAAATATAAACAAGAAAAAAATTCAAATAGTTTAGTTTATCAAGAAAAAATCTTTTCTGACATTTTAGATAAAATTTTAGAAAATAAAAAAAGTAATGAAAATTATTCTGAACTATTGTTGGAAATTTTATTAAAAGACTTTATCATATTTGAATTTATTATAAATAAAAAATTAGATATAGATACAATAAAAACAAACTTGCAAAATAACTCTGTTTCAAATGATAATATAAGATATACTAATTTTTTAGATCAATTAAAAGATAGTTTAAAAAATTTAAATTTTATTAGAGAACAAATAAGACATATAACAAGAAAATCAACTAAAGATATTTTTGTTTATCCTATATTCGTTATAATTAAATCTCTAAAAATATTCGATGGTAATACAGAAAATTTAAAATTAGCTAGTCAATTATTATATGAACTTGAAAAGTTATCATTAAACTGAACTTGATTCTGTTTTGATAAACATTGAGGAAGAAAATATTTAATTGAATTTGCAGAAAAAATTTTAGAAATATTAGAAAATCAAGATACATCAAAAGAAAACAAAATAGAAAAATTTAAAAACGTTTTAAAAGAATTAAATCAACAACTGCAATTTTCAGATTTTTCTTCAAAATGAACAAGTATTATAAAAAATAACGAAAAAAATAATGAAATGGAAAAAGAATTTGAAAAAAGAGGTTGAATAGAAAATAACACTGAAAAATTTATAATTTTAAGAAGAATAATGGCACATTTTTCTAATGGATTAAAAAACACTTACAATAGTGATGCTAACGAAAATAATTTTATTAATTATGATGATGATTATTCTTATGAACACGCAATACCTCAATCTCTTTTAAAAGATAACGAAAATAATAATGATATAAATAAAAATATACAACAGCTTGGTAATGGAATTTTACTAACAAAAGTGGATAACTCTTCTTTACAAGATAATTTACAAAAAAAAGAAAAAATAGCAATTAATGACTTTAGAATAAGTGATTCAAATTATAGTTTTAAAGGTTATTCAATCACCGATAAAAATAATAAAGAAGAAACAACACTACTAAGACCAGGTAAGGATATTTATTTAACTTTTTTAAATAAACCAAATGAAACTCAAGAAATTATTGAAGAACGAACCGAACAAATATTTAAAATTTATTTTGATATATTCAATGAAGAAAGTGATAATAAAGAAATAGAAAACTCACTAGACTAGTAGTGAGTAAACAGGGACATAAATTTGGGACACCAAATTTATGTTTTTATTTAAGGAGAAAA
>NZ_JBTGVF010000019.1:0-19574 GCF_054343435.1 Mycoplasma sp. 5370 | reverse complement strand
CCCATACTTTAAATTTTACTTTAAAGTGGTGCACTTGATCTTACAATTAAGCAAATTCCACTTTGATGGAATTTTTTCTGTTTAACTTAATCTAACTATTATCTTAATTAGTTCTTCTTTACTTAAAGAATCAACACCTGAAATTTGTAATTTTTCTGCTATTTTGACTAATTGTGCTTTATCTAATTTAGATAATTTTTGTTTTAATTCTTCTTTTTTTGGATCTTGTTCTTCTTTTGTGACTTCAACAGTTTGTCCTTCTTTATTTAAAGGTTCTTTTATATTTTCATTAGGATAAATATTTTGTTTTTGAAAATCTTTTAAAATGGAATTTAAATCAAAATTTTGTGTCAATTTTTGAAATTGTTCATATTGATAAGCTAAAACGAAAGATCTTTGAATTGATCTTAAAAGTTTTCATGGATATCACATAATTAGTGAAAATACTGCTAATATTGTAAATAAAATTATTGGTGTTATAAAAATAAAACTTTTAGTATTTGCTGCATTTCTTATTATTGGTTCTCTTATCAATAAACTTACAAATCAAATTAAAATTCAAATTAAATAAAAAGATAAAAGGTTTAATCCACCAAGAAAAGAAAAGTTTTTATTCTTGTTTATTTTTGTAAATGAATTGAAAAATAAAAAAGTAACTATAGAAATTAAAAAAGTAGAAGTTACTGAAAAAATTAAAATTGTTTGTAGAAAGCTAGCGAAAGTTGTATTTTCTTCTTGTGAATAATTGCTATAAAAAATAGCTGTCACTACAAATAAAGCAGATGAAAGAATAATCATCAAGATTAATATAGCACTAAAAAGTCATAAACTCTTTTTATATTTATCTTTTTCATCTCATAGTTCTTGAAGTGTTTTTTCTGGTTTTAAAATCATTTAGTCTCCTTTTGTGAATATTATACCATTTTATTTAAAATTTGGCAATCATTATCTTTAATTGCTAATTTCAAATTCTTTTGGTAGTGGTGCATTAAAAATCATTTTTTTGCCGTTAGGATGGGTGAATTCTATTTCATAAGCATGTAATCTTTGATTAAATTCATCAACTTTTTTTCCATATAGCGGATCTCCATATACTGGGTTTTTAATATATGCCATATGTACTCTAATTTGGTGAGTTCTTCCGGTTTCAAGTTCACATCTTATTAAAGAAAAGTTTTTTTGATTATAAGTAAAAAGTTTTTCTAAAAACACATGTGTAATTGCTTCTTTGGAATTTTGTTTAATTACAGTCATTTTTTGTCGATGAAGTGGATCTCTACCAATTGGTAAATTTATGTGCATTATTTCATTGGAAATAAAACCTTCAACAATAGCTTTATATTTCCTTTTGATTAAGTGATTTTTTAACTGCTCTGCTAAAAAGGAATGACTTTTGTTATTTTTAGCCACAATCAATAAACCTGATGTGTCTTTATCTATTCTGTGCAAAATTCCTGGACGCATTTGTCCATTAATGTTTGATAAATTATTATTAAAATAATATAATAATCCATTTACTAAAGTTCCTTTTAAATTCCCAGGAGCAGGATGAACAACCATACCTGTTGGTTTGTTAATAACAATTAAATCATCGTCTTCATAAATAATGTTTAAGTCCATTTTTTCTGGTTCAACATTAATCTCTTTTACAGGAATTTCCTTTATATAAATTTTTTGATTTTCAAAAACGATAAAATTAGGTTTTAAAACTAATATTTCATCATTTATATAGACGTTTTTGCCTAAAATTAATTCTTTTGCATCATTTCTAGAAATATCAGAATTATCACTAATATATTTATCGATTCTTTCTTTATATTTAACTTCTAATACTAATTCTTCCATACTTTAATATTTTACCTTTGCATCTATATCATCTAAATCTGTTACTATATTTTTAGTTTGATCTAATCATTTTCTTAAAACTGTTTTTTGATTATTTCTTTTTATAGAAATTGTATCTATAATTCCTGTTCCAAAGGATAGTCCTTTTTCATTTTCATCTCCAAAATATCCACCTCAGAAAATTCCTACAACTTGTCCAAATTGATTTAATACAAGAGAACCACTCATTCCGTGACCACTATATATACCAGGTAAATGGATATTTTCTTTAAGAGAAGTATATTGTTTATTATCAATTTCTTGAATTCTGTAACTATCATTATCATATTTTAAATATGGTGATTGACTAACTTCTACATATTCATCACCACCTAAATAACCGGCGAATGTTAATTCCATTGGTAAAGGTAATAAGTTATTTTCACTATTAACTGATTTAGGAAAGTCAATTCTGTCTGTTATTAAAAAATTTAATTTGTGTTCATCATAATATTTAGCTTGATCTGGTTTAAATTGTTCTACATAAGTAGGTTTATTGAATATATTTCTTACAATCTTATCTTCTGGGAAAGTTACTTTTATAAGGGCAAAATCTGTATATTTGCCTTTTTCTGGAGAATTTTCTCCTAATGGAATAACTTCTAAATGTTTTCAAAATTCTTCAGCTTCTTTTGTTATATAAGGTGATTTGTTAATGTTGTAAGCATAAGGTTCATTTATTTTACGATCAAATCTTCTAAATACTTGCGAATATGACACTCCACTAGGAGTAATAGGGGTATTTATATGAGGTAAACTTCTATATTTTGAATTATAACTATAAGCAAATGAAGAAACTTTATCTTTATATTTTAATAAATCAGAAACCACATGTATATTAGTAGCTAAATAATATGTATTTGTATTTTTTTCTTTATCAAAAATTCAAGCTGTCCCACTTATAACTCTTGAAGTTTTAGCATTGTCATTAACAATATAATGAATGGATAATGTTCTAGATTTTAAATCATCTAAAATTTCTTCTTTGCTTTTAATTTGTCCATTTTCTGGAAAATCAACAGCAATATTATTTTTGTCAGAAGGATTTCCTTCAAAAGGAATATATAGTCTATTTTCATCGCCATTTCAATTTTTAATGACAAAATTTAAACTTTTATTAAAAATTTCAAATTTTGAAGAAGTTGAATAAAAGAATTTAGCATAATCTACTCCAAAAGGAGAAAATCTGTTTTTAAATTCATTGCTTTCAAAAAAATTCTGAATTTTGTCACCTATGGTTTCATATCTTAAGGTTTTATCACTAGAATTTAAACTACTTACTACTAAATCTTGTTTAGTTTCTATATTGTATGATTTATTTATATAATTTTTATTAATTTTTGTAAATTCAAAAATTTTGGAACTTATTGTATTAAAATTAAATACTTTAAAATTAAATACTTTTTGGATTTTTGAATTTTTTTCAGTTATCAGGATATCTATATTACCATCTTGATCATCGAGTGTTTGAGTTAATATTTTAAAATCAAATTCGTTAAAATTTACATTGTTATTCAAATTAAAAATTTGGTTAAAATTAGAAATTTTTGCAGCAGAAATTACAGATGGAAAAATATCATTAGCATTTTTATTTAATTTAAAATAATCAGTTACATTTTCATTAAATAAAATCGTTTTTTTATTCAATATTTCTTGTTCATCTTTAAAAGAAACATTATTAATAGTTATAACTTTTCCGTAGGAATAATCAGGAAATGAAGAGTGAGTAAGAGTGAAAATTATGCTAATTTTCTTTGTAATAGGATTATAAGTGTTATTGAGAACCTCTATTTTTGCTTTATAATTTTCATTTTCTTTTAAAATTATTTCTTTAGTTTTTGTTGATGAGTTTGTTTGAATATTAAATTTGGCATCATCTAAAGTAAAATAATCTAAAAAGTTTTCAGATGTAAGGGAATTATGATTTATTGAAGATAACTCTTGTAATCTTGTTAAAAATAAATTTTGTAAAGCATTATTAATTCTTGTTTTAAATCTGATGTCTCCTACTTTTGTAGATTTAAAACCAGAAACTATAAATTCTTTTTCTCCTGCGATAGTTTCTGTTCTTTTATACTTGCTTGTCATTTTAACTTTAATTGTTCCATTAAAGTCATCTGCACTATTTGGTACTTCTTCTAAATCAATATCAAATTTTTCTAAAATATCTGTGGTTTCTATATTCGGTTTTATTCTATAACTTAAATAACTTCTTAAATATGAAATATTATCTGGTTTTGAAATTTCACTTGGTAATATTTCATCTAAACCACTTTTTGCTTCAATGGCTATAAAATTATCAACACCATTATTTTGAATTTTAGTGTTGTTTCCATTGTTGTTGTTTATGAAGTCATCATAACTATTTTTTATAATGAAATAGGAACCAACAACTATTGAAATAACCGGGATTGCTATTATAGAAGATATTCCCAACAAAAAAAGTCCTTTTTTATTTTTCTTTTTATTTTTTTCCATTTTTCACTCTTTTTATGTATAATTTTTATTATTGGCTCATTGGTGAAATGGTAGACACAGGAGATTCAAAACCTCCCGCAAGAGATTGCATATCGGTTCAAGTCCGATATGAGCCACCATTTGTTTTTAAAACGCCTTTTTGAATAAAAAAGTTAGTTAGAGTAAAATTTCTCTTTTATTTCTAACTAACTTTTATTTTGAAATTTCTAAAATTTCAACTGAATATTTATCAGGAGCATCCACATCAACTTTTTCACCAACTGAATGATTTAAAACAGCTAAAGCTAATGGTGTTATATTGGAAATTTTTAATTCTTCAGGATTAGCATCCAAAGAACCTACGATTTGTACTTCAATAATATTTCCTTCATTTTCTTTATTTTTTGCTTCAAAAATTCTTAATTTAACTTTTGAACCAACAGAAACTACATTATTTTTTTCAACTTCAACAATTACTTTAGCTTTTGAAATAATATGTTCTAATTCTGTTATTCTTGCTTCAAGTAATCCTTGCTTTTCTCTTGCTGCATCATATTCAGCGTTTTCAGAAAGGTCACCTTGATTTCTAGCATCTTTAATATCTTCAATTACTTTAGGTCTTTCAACATTAATAAGATTGTGTAATTCTTCTTTAAATTGGTTTAAACGCTCTTGTGTTAGTAAAATTTCATTATCGTTTTTTTTCTTCATTTTGCCTCCAATTTATATTCAATTTTACCAAATTAAATAACTATTAATAAAAAAGTATTAGAAATTTTTATATAGTTATGTTTTAAATTTTTATTTTTAACAAATTCTTTGATTTCTTTTGTGAAACTTTTTTTATTTGTTTTCAAAACAAGCATTCTGTTTTCTTTTAATAAAGAAAGCATTTTATCTCATTCAATTTTATCATTAATATTTGCTGTATCTATGAAAACAAAATCTAATGAGCAAGAATCTAAAGAATCAATATTAAAATTATTAATATTCATATTAAATCTCTTTTGCAAGTCATTTATTTTGGAACTGCTTAAAAAGGAATTTAAATTTTGAAGTTGTTTATTAACTACATAAAATAAAAAACCTTTTTCTTCAACAAAAAGTAAATTTTTGTAATTATTTGCATCAATAGTATTCATAAAAAATTCAAATTCTTCTACCATTCACTCTGTAGCATCTTTTATTTCTTCTTGAATTTCTTCTTTAAGAAAATGTTTATTTTCTACTTCGAACTTTTTATTTTCTTCTTTATATTTTTGAATTTCTTTATTTGTATAAATTTTTAAAATAAAATAAATTAAAAATCCTATAAATAAAACAACAAACATAGAAGTAATTAGAATAATTTTTCAAATTTCCATATTATTCCTCTTCTAGTTCATATGAAAGAAATTTAAATATGTCTATTTTAGTATCATTTAAATAGAAATTTTCTTTATTTTCTTCAATGAAATCATCAAAAATAGAATTAGCAATATCATATTCATCTTCTTCTAAATTGCTATAAATTCCTTTATCTTCGTCAAATTTCAAAACATTTATAGAGTTTTCTTCATCTAAGAAAAATATTAAATTTTCCCCAACAACATCATTAGAAAACAACATTGTTATTTTTTGGGAAATTTCTTTCCCTGTTTCATCAGTAAACATTAATTCTGTTTTTCTACTTTTATCATTTAAATCTATTTTCATATTATAACCTTATCAAATAATCTTCTAAAATTAGTTGTGCTGCTAATTTATCTTTACTTTTTTTTCTTTTTTTTCTTGATATGCCTGCTGAAATCATTATTTCTTCAGCTTTTTTTGTTGTTTCTCTTTCGTCAATTAAAATCACAGGTAAAAGAAAAGTTTTTTCTAATATGACTTTAAAATTCTCAACCATAATAGTTCTTTCACTTTTGTTTCCTGTCATTTTGAGTGGATAACCTAATACAAATGTATCAATTTCATATTCATTTAAATATTCACTTATTCTTTTAACTACTTTATCAAAATCATTTTCTTCAAACCTAAAATTTTCAAGTCCAGTTGCTAAAATGTTAAATGGATCACTTATTGCAAAACCACATGTTTTAGTTCCTAAATCTAATGCTAATTTTCTCTTGTTCATTTAATTTTTCAATATAGAAATTATATTTTTCTCTGAATCTAAATTATTTTCTATATTTCCTTGAGCTAAAATTGAACTTCCACCACCAGAACCTTTTACAAATTTTAAAATTTTATTAAATAATTCTTTACAATCTTCTATTTTTGAACTTATAGTTAATAGTAATTTTTCATTTTTTGCAGAACCTAAAATAAATGTTATTTCTGGATTGTTTTCTCTTAAACTAGCTGCTAAATTTTTTATTGTGCTTGCTTCTAAATTTAAATTTATATAATATTTTTTATTATTAATTTCTATTGGGTTTATATCTAAATTTATGTCAATATTTTGTGAAGTTTTAGATATATTTTTAAAATCTTCTCTTGCTTTTTCAATTAATTCATTTACTTTTTTAAGTGTTTCTCTATCTCCGTTATTTTCAAAATCAGTTATTTTATAATTTGGTTCTATTTTTTGAATTTTATGACATAAATTATTATAAATTTCTTGATTCTTATCAATTTCTTGCTCAAAATATTTAGAAATCATTTTATTTGATGTTATAGCTTTAATTCTAAAAATCCCAGTTCCTTTATTTTCTACTGATACAATTTTAAAATCTTCTATTAAACTTGTATTACAAATATGGGTTCCACCACATAAATCGGTAGTAATGTTTTTGAATTCAACAAGTCTAACATTATTTTTATCCATATATTCAGCTTCTTCAAGCGTCATTATAGCATTCATTTTTTCTGCTTCTTTTATAGAAGTTTCTAAATATCTTCTATCAACTGAACTTTTAATGTAAGAAATAACTCTATTCTCGATTTCATCAATTTCTTTTTCTGATGGTTTTTTATCTAATGGGAAATCAAATGTTAATCTATTTTCATTATTATCTGAACCTAACTGCTTAATAAACATTCCATATTGTTCTCTTAATGACTTGAATAATAAGTGAGTACTTGAATGATTTCTTTCTAAATTTACTCTATTATCTTTATCAATAAATAATTCTACCTCTGATTTTTTGTTCAATTTTCCTTTTATAACATGGACATTATTTTGAAACTTATCTTTAAAAACTTCTATTACTTTAACTATGTTGTTATCTTGTTTTATAAATCCTTGATCATGTTTTTGACCACCGCCAGTTGCATAGAAAACAGTTTTATCAAAAATAACATAACTTAAATCTTCATCAGAAGTAAAATCAATTTCTTTTTCAGAAGAAGCTAAAAACTTAATTTTTGCTTTTAATTTACTATTTTCATAACCGACAAATTCAGATATTTTGCCTTTAATTAAATTTAAAGAATTTATAACTTTTTTCATCCCTTGTTTTTTCTCTCCACGAGAAATATCAGCATGTTCCTTTTTATATTTATCAAATTGAGAAATATCAAGTGATACGCCTTTTTCTTGAAGGATTTCTTGAGTTAATTCAATCGGAAATCCATATGTTTCAAATAATTTAAAAGCTACTGAAAAATCAAAATTTCCTTTATTTTTTTCTAATTCTTGATCTAAAAGTTTTTGTCCTTGTTCGATGGTTTGAGAGAATAACATTTCTTCATTTTTTATAATTGTTTCTACTTTTTTAACATCAATTTCATATGGTAAAGTATCTTTAACAATTTGAGTTAATTTATATAAAAAGGTTTTTTCTTTGATTCCAAGTTGTAAACCAGCTCTATAAGATCTTCTAATTAACCTTCTAATTATATAACCACGAGAAACGTTTGATGGTTTTACTCCATCATTTATAGCATTAACAACAGCTCTTATATGATCTGCAATAATTTTAAATTTAATATTAAAAAATTCTACTTCTTTATTTTTAATAAAATAGTTATTTGGATCATATTTATAAGAAGTCATTTTTTCAACTTCTTTAATAATTGGTAAAAATAAGTCTGTATCAAAATTAGTTGGAGCATCTTGTAAAATTGATACCAATCTTTCAAAACCAGCTCCTGTATCAATATTTTTTTGTGCTAACTCTGTATAGTTATTTTCACCATCATTATTAAATTGAGAAAAAACGATATTTCAAATTTCTATATATCTATCATTTTCGATATCTTCTTTTAATAATTCAATTCCTCTTGAATCAAATTTTTCACCTCTATCGAAAAAAATCTCAGTACATGGACCACAAGGACCAGAACCAATATCTCAAAAATTAGTCTTTCTTGTTCCTTTGATAATATGAGATTCATCAATTCCTAAAGATATTCATTTATTTTTAGTAATTTCATCCTCTTCAAAGTATGTAAAATATAATTTTTTTAAATCAAAATTTAAGCATTTAGTTAAAAATTCATAAGCATATTCGATTGCTTCTTCTTTAAAATAATCACCGATTGAAAAATTACCCAACATTTCAAACATTGTATGATGTCTTGTAGTATAACCCACATTTTCTATATCATTAGTTCTTAGTGATTTTTGAGAGTTAGTTAAACGATTTTTTGGTGGTATTTTCTTTCCTGAAAAATAATCTTTTAAAGTTGCTACACCTGAATTTATTCACAACAAAGAAGGATCATTAACTGGAACTAATGATTTTGTTTCTACAATTAAATGATTTTTTGATTCAAAAAATCTTAATCATTTTTCTCTTATTTCTTTTGATGTTAACATTTTATCTCCTTTATTATAAATAATCAATTTCCTTGTTTTTTCTGTATATTTTGTCTATGATTGCTCCTCCAAGACATTTTTCACCATCGTAAAATACCACTTGTTGCCCAGGAGTTACCGCTTCAGAACCTTGCGGATAAAAAACAGTTATATTTTCTTTATTTTCAGATATTTCTATTGTAACCGGAATATCTTCTTGTCTATATCTGAATTTAGCTGTGATGTTATTTGTATTAAAATCTCAATTATTTAAATTTAAATTTGTTGCTTTTAATTTATCTGATATTAATCATTCTTTTTCCGATGCTGGGGCTACATAAATAATCTTTTTCTCTATATTATGACCCACAACAAAGAAAGGTTCTTTCATACCACCAAGATGTAGCCCTTTTCTTTGTCCTAAAGTATAATACATAGCACCTATATGTTCACCAACAACCTTATTATTTCTTATATCAACAATTTGCCCTGGTTGAGAAGGGATGTAATTTTGCAAGAAATCTTGAAAATTCCTTTCTCCGATAAAGCAAATTCCTGTAGAATCTTTCTTTTTGGCAGTAATTAAACCTAATTTTTCAGCAATACTTCGAACTTCTTTTTTCTCTAAATTTGCAAGTGGAAATAATGTTTTAGAAATTTGAAAATTATTTAATTGAGCTAAAAAATAAGTTTGATCTTTTTCTTTATCCTTTGATCTAAATAAAAAACCATTTTCTGATTTTGCATAATGACCTGTAGCAATAAAATCGCCTTCAAATTCTTGTAAAACAAAATTTAAAAATTTGTCAAATTTTATATATTTATTGCATAAAATATCAGGATTTGGAGTTCTCCCTTTTTTATATTGTTCAATAAAGTCTTGAAAAACATATTCTCAATATTCTTCAATAAAGTCTTTTCTATATATTGGTATATTCAATTTTTTTGCAACTTCTTGAGCATCAGCTCAATCATTTTCTTGTGGACATTGTTCTTGGTTATAATCATTGCCTAAAATATCATTATTTATTAATGAATCTCAATTTCTCATAAATACACCAATAACTTCATGACCTTGCTCCTTTAATAAGTGAGCTGCTACCGATGAATCTACTCCACCAGATAATCCTACAATAACTCTTGCCATAATAAACACTATTATAATAAAAAATATTAAATTTAAGCCTATTTTGCTTAAATTTTTATATTTTTAATATTTTTCCCTTTCAAAAATTAAAACTTGATATTTTGATAACTTAATATTATTTTTATTATTTACTTTCAAGTTTGAACTTGAATATTTTAATTTATATTTTTCTAAATTTAAGATTGATCACTTGTTTTTATTTGTTAAATTAATAAGAATTAATATTTCAGTTCTAATAAAATTAATTTTATATTTTAAAATTGAAATGCTTGGAAAATTTAAAGAAATTTTTAAATTTTTAGAACTATCAAAATCGCTAAAAAATAATTTTTTAAATTTTAGTAATTTAATAATTCAATTTCATAAAGACTCTTCATTAGTAAAATTATCATATAAATTATTGCTTTTATAATTTTCAGGTTTTTTGAAATAATTTATTTCATTTTTATTAAATCCAAGCCCTTTATTTCCAAATCAAGCAAAAGATGTATTATTATTTTTAGCACTTAACTTTGATCTAACATTAAAATAAGATTCCGGTGTAACTCCTTTGTATTCTAAAAATCTTTTTCTATAACTAAAATCTTTTTCATTTAGTTCATCTTCGCTTTTGAAGATAATATTTTCCTGACCGATTTCATCTCCTTGAAAAAAATAATTATTATGATTATTTAAAATAAAAACAGAAAAAATCATTTTCTTAAAAGCAAGCATTTCTTCTTTGTCTTTGCAAGCACAAAGTCTAGATGCTATTCTCCCATAAAATTCATTATTCATTACAAAAGAAGTTTTTATATTAGTTTTCAATATTTTTCTAAAAAAAAGAAAGTTTTTTAATCAATTATACTTAGTTAAATAATCATTTGGATATTTTTTGTGAAGTCAGTATTCTGAATAATAATCTAAAAATAATTCATCAAATTTAAAATTTGATAATATATTCGTCTCTAAATTATGTTTATAAAAGGAAAAATCTAAAGAAGCAAAAATTTTAATTTTATTATTAATTAGTTTTATATTTTCAATTAAGTCGTTAATTATAATATGAGAATTTTCATTATAATTAATTTCTGGTTTATTTATATATAAAATATTTTTAAAAACTATGCCATCAATTCCTAATTGATTATAAAAATTAATAATTTCTTTAAATTTTTCTTTTTTTTCAGTTCTTAATCATTCTAAGTCAATAACTTTAGTTACATCTTTTTTCATTATAAACTCAGAAGTTTTACTAATTTCCTGTAAATCTTCTTTATTTTTTCTACTATAAATTGTTTTATAATTGCTAAAATTTTCAAAATATTTATCAGATTTTTTAAAATCAAAAACCATATTTACTTTTATATCTCTAGATTTAAAAATGCTTATCATTTCTTTAAAATCTAAAATATCTCCATAATGGATTTTAATAAATTTTGGATCTTTAATTTCTTCATAGTTATCTAAAATAGAAGGAATGATTATTTCATCGATTCCTAATTCTGAAAAATAGGATACTTTAGAAGATATCCCTTTATAATCCCCAACACCTGAAGATGTTGAATCATAAAATTTTGTATTTAATATTTCATAATAATTTTTTCTTATTTCGCTTCTCATTATAATAATAATTATATTTTAATTTGTTTAAAAATTATAAATAAATTAAAAATGTTTCAAAACCTTCCTTTTCTTGCATTTTTCCTGATTTTATTAAAAAATCTAATTCAGATAATTTTTTAATTATGTTAAAAACATACTTTTCATCTTTTCTATTATTTTTTAAAAATTCTTTTGCTTTTTTAATTCTAAAAGGATGAATTTTTATTTTCTCAGCAAGTTCTTTTTCACTAATTTTTTTATTGTCAAAATGAATAACTTGAAATAAAACATTAAAAAAAGAAAATATTTGACCAATTAAATTATTTATTGAAAAACCTTCAAGTGTTTTTTCTTTATAAACCTTTCAAATTTCCTCTATATTTAAATTTGATAAGGAATTTATTAATGCAAAATCATTGTCTAGATCAGTTAAAAAAACCAATTTTTGAATACTTGTTTTAGTAATTACTGTATTATAAATTAGCAATTTATCAATTTCTTTTGAAATAAACATTAAGTCATTTGGTAAAAGTGATGCTAAATATATTAAATCTAATTCTGAAATTTCTCCCTTTTTAGCTTTTATTATTTTTTTGATATATTCATTTTTTTCTTTAATATCTATTTTATTTAATTCTTTATGGAAAGAATTTGACAATAAAAATTTAAAGAGTGATGAATTTATTATTTTTCTCTCTTTTTTTTCAAAAAAACAACTAAAAATAATTACTTTTTCTTTATTTATTTTTATGGAATTTAATAAATCTATTAATTTATTTACTTCTGGATTTAAAAATAAATCAGTATCTTTTATTACTAAAACTTCTTCATTAATAAAAATGTCTTTAGAATCTATTTTTTCAAGCAATTGATCAAAAGAAATTCCAGAACAAATTGTGATTTTGTGGTTTGGTAATTTGGAAATAATTTTTTTTATTTCTCTATTTATTAAAAACTGTTCATTACCATAAAAAAAATACATTTTTACCCCTTTTCTTTATTTTTTTTAAAATTGATAATATTTAAAATTAAAAAATAATTACAAATAACAATTAATGATATTATAAAAGAAAAATTCAAATTTATATAATATTGATAAGGATAAAATCATTTAATTATATAAATAAATACCAACGAAATAAAGTCCAATATCTCCTTATTTCAAATAAATATAAAGGAAAAAATATAAAGAATTGAAATAATAGGACTGAAAACTACTGAATTTAATATAGATAAAATATTGTAATGTGTTAAATCTACGATGTTTATAATTAAAAAACCAATAATGTTGCTGCTAATTGAAATTAATAAAATATTAAGAAATTTATTTTTTATTTTAAACTCTAAAATAAAAAGAATATTTAAAGTTATTAAAAAAGTTAATATAAATGAGACAGAAAAAATAACATTAATATTTATAATTATAAAAATTAAAGCTATGAATATTAAAATTTCAATTCTATTAAATTTATTTTTCAATAATTTTAAATTTATATAATTAAAAATTATAAAAACAAAAGCACGTACACTTGAAATTGAAAAATCTAAAATCATTAAATAGACAAAACAAAAGAAAAAGAAAAAAATAAAAAATCAGATTTCTTTAATTTTCAAAAAATTAAAAATTTTCTTAATGAAAAGATTTATTAAACCAATATGAAATCCCGAAATAACAAATAGATGATAAATAGATAAATCTTTAATAATTTTAACTATTTCATTAGATTCATTTGTTTTTTCTCCAATCAAAAGCATTGGAACAATTTTTGCATAATTTTCTTTACCACTTAGTATATATTGTTTTATATTATCTAAAAAAGAAAAATGTTTTTCTTGAAAATTTAAATACAACACTTTTTGAACTTTGTATAAAATGTTTTTAGATTTTAAGAATAAATTTCAACTTAATTTTTCGTTATTATTTTCAATTTTTGCTATTTCTAATTTTGCATTATATAAAGCATTTTCCTGTATATCAGGATAATTAATAAGCACTTTTCTAGATTCAAAATCAAAAAAGAAACTTTTTTTCGATAGTTTATAAAATTGAATATTATTTTTTTCAATTACAAAAGTCTTTTTTTCACTATTTTGACTAAAAAATAAAATAAAAAAGTAAATGGTAAATAAAATTAAAAAGGTTATGTAAAGTTTTGATTTTATGTTTAAAAAATATATAAAAATGATTAAATTAAAAAATAAAAATAAATAATTTAAAAAAGTGAAACTTATTTGAAGAAAAATAATAAATATAATTAATAAAATTAAATCTCAAACTCTTCTTGCAGAATTTTTAGAGTTTTTTCACCTAATCCATTTATTTTTAAAAAATCTTCCCATTTTAGTTTTTCTGTATCTTTATCTTTTAAAAAAAGTATTATTTTTTTTATTATATTCATTCTTATACCAACTTTTTTAAACTCTTCTTCTGTAACTTTATTAATTTTTTTCTTTGTTTTATAATCAATAAAAGGAATAAAAATTTTTTTATTTTCAATAATTTTTTCTTCAAGATTTATTTTTTTAATATCTGCATTAGGTTTTAAATTAAATTTAAATAAAACATCTCTTAACTTAACCCCTTTATCGAAAAATAATCCGCCTTGATATGAAACAGCTCCTGAAATTTCTAAAAGAACTTTTTCTTTTTTTAAGAAATTTTTCTTGTTTTGTTGCTTATAAATAAAGAAAGAAACTCCACCAACCAAAACCAAGGAAAAAAGCAACAAGGAAGATATAAAAAATTTTTTTCTTTTCTTAACCATATTAAATATTTCTTTTTTTGAGATAAAAGTCAAAAAAAGGAAAAAAATAGGAAAAATGCTTTTATTTTGCTAAAATAATATAGCATTGGTCAATTGCTGCAAATATATTGTAGAGGAAAGTCCGCGCTAGCACTATCTGAGATGATAGTAGTGTTCATGTTGGATCTAATAAATCCAAGCTTAGACGACAAGTGCCACAGAGACGAGCTTATTAAATTAAGGTGAAACGCGGTAAACTCCATGAGCTAGAAACCCAAATTAAGGTAGGGGAACTTTATTTTTTGAAATGAAAAAAAATAAAGAGGTTTTAAATCTAGATAAATAATTGACACTTTTATAAAGTACAGAACGCGGCTTATAGATGCAAAAAAACCAGTTTTTATTTAACTGGTTTTTCTTTTTGAATATTCACTAATAAGTCGCTTATAAAATTAAAAGAATTTTTTAATAAATAAGGACTTATTTTTCTTATTCCATATATTTCTTGTAAATCTACTAAAATTAATGTTTCATTATTCACAAATGCTTTTTTATAAGAAAAGAGTATTATATTTTTATCTCTTTCAAGTAAATTGGATACAAAACCCTTTAGTGCAAAATCATCATAAAAATTATCAAAAATGATATAAATATCATCATTTATAACATTATTTTCAATTATTACATTTGTATTAGAATTCAATATAATTTCTTTTCTTTTAATTTCAGAATAAAATTTTATAAATTCATTTACATTATAGTTATCTTCTCCTAATTTAAAAAGGTGAAATCTTGAATATTTTTCTAAAACTAAAAATATTTTTTGTAAATTTTTATAATTAGTCATTAATCCTTCAATTAAAAAATCTAAATCATACCCAATTACAGTCTTAAATAAAGCATCTCCAAAAGGATTTTTATCTTTTTCCTTTTGTTTTATATAGTTTTCAGTTACTGTTTTTCTAAATTCTTTATAATTTTCATAACCGATTTTCTTTACATAATGACTTATCGTACATGCTGTATTCATGAAAAATTGTTCAGCAAATTCCATTTGAGTTAATTTACAAAATAACTCAGTGTTATTTTCAATTCAATCTTCCATTTCATGCTCAGTTTTTGATAATCTAACTTCAACTTTATGTTTTACTACCATAATTAAATTTTATCATTTTATTGAATTTTTATGAAGATTTATTAACATATCATTAATTTTTTTGAAAATTTGTGAATTTTTTAAACTTTTTGAGTAACTAAATGGCGAAGGATGGGATGTTATTAAAATTATTTGATCTTCTAAATTAATTAATGGGATAACTTCTTCAGCCTTTTTACCCATAAATAAAAAAATTAGATTTTTTTGTTTATTTGAAATAAAGTTTAAAAAATTAAAAGTAAAAGTTTCTCAACCAATATGTTTATGAGAAAGAGGTTTTCCTTTTTCTACTGTTAAAATAGTATTTAGTAATAAAACACCTTGTTTAGATCATCTTTCTAAATTTCCATTTTCACTTTGAAAATCAGGATAACTATTTTTTATTTCTTTATATAAATTATTTAACGATGAGGGAATTCTTTTAGATTTGCTTGAAAAAGCCAAACCATCCGCAAAACCTTCTGTATGATAAGGATCTTGTCCTAAAATTATAACTTTTAAGTCATTAAAATTTGTAATTTCAAAAGCTTTGAAAATATCTTTATAATCAGGAAAAATAGTTGCTTTTTCATATTCTTTTTCAATTTTTTCACAAATATTCAAAAAATATTTTTTACTTTTTTCTTTTTTTAAAAAATTAAAAACTTCTTCTTGATTCAACATATTAAAATTATAAATAAAAAATAAAAATAACACTTTTTTTATTATAATTTAATAACTATGAGTAATAAAGAAAAGAATATTCAAAATATAATAAATCATTTAAAAAATTCAGGTTTTGTTTTTCAAGGTTCTGAAATTTATGGAGGTTTAGCAAATACTTGAGATTATGGTCCTTTAGGTGTTCTACTTTCTAAAAATATTAAGGACTTTTGATGAAGAGAATTTATAACTAAAATACCAGAAAATTATGGATTAGATTCTAAAATTTTAATGAATCCAAAAGTTTGAGAAGCATCAGGTCATGTTTCAAATTTTTCCGATCCATTAATAGAAAATAAAAAAAATAACAAAAGATATAGAGCTGATCACATTATGGAAGAACTTTTTCCAGAAATAAATGTCAATAAATTATCAAATGAAGAAATTACAAAACACTTAAGAAATAACGTTAAAAACTATGATAATAGTGAAACAGATTGAGGAGAAATTAAACAATTTCACCTTATGTTTGAAACTCATCAAGGAGTTGTAGTAGATAAAAAAGATAAAATTTATTTAAGACCTGAAACAGCACAAGGAATTTTTGTTAATTTTAAAAATATACAAAGAACAATGAGAGCGAAAATTCCTTTTGGAGTAGGACAAATTGGTAAATCCTTTAGAAATGAAGTAACTCCAGGAAATTTTATTTTTAGAACTAGGGAATTTGAGCAAATGGAACTTGAAATTTTTAGTTCTCCAGAAGATTCACTAGCAATATACAAAAATTATTTAGAAAAAGTGTGAGCTTTCCTTTTAAATATAGGAATTAAGAAAGAATCTATTAAATTTAGGGAACACTCTAAAGAAGAGTTAGCTCATTATTCTCAAGCAACAAGTGATGTAGAATTTTTATTCCCTTTTGGTTGAGGTGAATTACTCGGAGTTGCACATAGAGGTGATTTTGATTTAACATCACACAGTAATTTTTCAGGAGAAAAATTAGAATATTTAGATCCAGTAACTAATAAAAAATACATTCCGCATATTATCGAACCTTCTATTGGGATGGATAGATTACTTTTAGCTTTAATTGTAGATGCCTATGAAGAAGAAAATATAGAAAATAATGATACAAGAATAGTTTTAAAATTAAATAAAGATATCGCCCCATATAAAGTAGCAGTTCTTCCTCTTGTTAAAAAATTATCAAAAGAAGCAATGGAAATTTTTAATTCATTAATAGAAGATAATATAAGTGCTTCATTCGATGAAAGTGGAACTATTGGTAAAAGATATCGTCGTCAAGATTCAATAGGAACTTTTTATTGTATAACTTTTGACTATGATTCTTTAAACGATAATAAAGTAACTATTAGAAACAGAGATACTATGCAGCAAGAGAGAATTTTCATTGCAGATATTAAAAAATATATTAAATAAATTAGGAAGGTAAATGAATAAAGAATTAGTAAATAAAATAATAACTGAATTGGATATAATTTCAGTTATTTCCAGTTTTTTACCTTTAGAAAAAAGAGGAAATAACTATTTGGCCATATGTCCATTTCACCAAGATAGCAAACCATCATTAACTATTTCTCCTTCTAAAAAAATTTTTAAATGTTTTAGTTGTCAAGAATCAGGAAATGTTCTAGATTTTGTAATAAAATTTAATAATTTTTCTTTTACCAACGCACTAAAATACTTAAACGAAAATTTTAACTTAAATTTGAATTTGGATGAAATGTCTTCTTTTGAAAATAAACCCCTATATAATGAGTTTGAACAAAAATTAATTAAAGCAAATGAAGATGCCAATATGTTATTTAAATTGTTCTTATTAAATCAACAAAAAAGTAATTTTGAAATTTCCAGTTTTATTCAAAATCGCTTTATAAATGACGAAATAATAAAGGTTTTTGAATTAGGTTTCGCTCCAAATGATAATAAAATTATTGAACTTTTATCTTTAAAAAATAACCAAAAAGACATATTAATTAATGCATCACTTATAACTGAAAACGAAAACTCTTTTTTTAAAAACAGAATTATGTTTCCTATAAAAAATCAATTTGGAAACATTGTAGGATTTTCAGGAAGAGTTATTTCTGATAAAAGTAATCAAGTTAAATATTTAAATTCAGCTCAAAATAAAATTTTTTCAAAATCAAAAATACTCTTTAATTATAAAAATGCGATTGATTTTTTAGGAACAAAAAATGAATTAATAATTTGTGAAGGATTCATGGATGTTATCGCTCTTTATAAAGCAAACATAAAAAATGCCGTTGCATTAATGGGTACTGCTTTAACTGAAGAACATATTAAATTGTTGCTAAACAAACATGTAATTCTACTTTTAGACGGCGATAAAGCTGGTGTAGAAGCTACTAAAAAATCTCTAAAAATTTTATTAAAAAATAATATAAAAGTAGAAATCATTAAAAATGATACAAACTATGATCCAGATGAATATTTAAACATTTTTGGACAAGAAAAACTCAAGGAAATGCTTAATAATAGAATATCACCCCTTTCTTTTTTATATAAAGAAATGATTATTAATGTAGATAAAAATGATTTTATATCAGTTGATAATTTTATAAAAGACTTTAAAGATTTTTTAGTTTTAGCTGATTATAAAGAAAAATCCTTTATTTTAGAAAAAATTGAAAGAGAATTAAACATAAATCCTAAAATTTTTAATCTCCAAAACAATGAAATAAAATACAAAAGTTTTTCAAATTATAATCAAAACCCAAATAAACAAAAAAAAGTATTAAATTTAGAGAGTAATGTAGAAAAAATAAGAAAACAAATAATAACTTCCATTTGTCTTATAGAAGAGATTGAAAAAAATTTTATGCAAAATTCTGAAAAATTCAATCTTCTTGTTTCTGATAAAAAAAATATTAATAAAATTCTTAAATATAAAACAGTTCAAGAAAAAACACAAGCTCTAAATGAAAGTCAATTATTTATAGAAACTTATGCAAAAGATCTTAATGATTTAAATGTTTTAATTAACAATTACAAAAAAATCAATGAAAAAATAAAAGTATTCAAGATACAGAATATAATAAAAGAATTAGAAAAAGAAAAAGAAAATTGTTCCGATATAGATGAAAAAGAAAAAATTGATGAAAAAATTTTATCATTTATTTCATTATTGAATAAATAAAATGTAATTACAGATATAAAATGTCACTTTTTATAAATATGTGTTAATTTAAT
>NZ_JBTGVF010000018.1:0-19673 GCF_054343435.1 Mycoplasma sp. 5370 | reverse complement strand
AAGGAGGACATTTTGATTAATAAATACCCCGGGACATTTTGATTAATAATTTGCACTAAATATTTTTAAATAAAGGAAAAAGTTATATAATTATACTTATGAAAAAATTAGGTATTTTATTAGATTCATTTGGTGGTATTTCTAAACAAACAATAGAAAATAATGGTTTTGAAATGGTTCCATTGCAATTTACAATAGATGGAAAAGATTATATAGATAACGGAGAAGAATTAACAAATTTACAAATTTGAGAATTAGTAAAAAAATCTAGTAGTGCTTCCACTTCTTTACCTGCTTTAGCAACCATACAAGAAAAACTTAAAAAAATGAATAAAGAATATGAAAATGTTATCGTTTTTTTAACTTCTTCAAAACTTTCATCTACTTATCAAACGGTTTTAGTTGAATCTAAACAATATGGAGACAAATTTCACATTATAGATAATCACTTTTTTACAGATGAAGCACTAGAACTGGGAAAATTTTTAGTTCAAAAATCTAATGAAGGTGTTGAACTAAATAAGCTTTTAGAAATATCAAAATGAGTTGCTAAAAAAAGTATGAATTTTTTAATTGTTAAAGATTTAACTTCTTTAATTCGTGGTGGAAGATTAAAAGGAGTAAAAAAACTCTTACTTAATTCTCTTAAATTAATCCCTTTACTAAAAGTAGATGAAGAAGGAATTAATTTTGGTGGATTAAAAAGAACATTAAAAGGTTCTTATGAAAAGGTTTTAGAAAAATTAATTGATTTTATAGGTGGTAAACATAATTTAGACAATTTTGAATTTAAATTTATGTATGCCAATGATTCAGAAATGAAAAATGAAATTATTAACTTGTTTAATAAAGAAAAATTAGAAATTGGAAATATTGAAATAGCTTCTGCTACTGTTATGATACATACTGGAGTAGGTTGTTCTTCATTAGGTATTTGACCTAAATTATCAAAAATTAAAATATAAAAAAATACCCTTATTATTTTTTAGAAAAATTAGCCTTTTGGGTATTTTTTTTATTCAAAATTGCTGTTACTAACATTATTGGAATTATAGAAAAAGAACACAAAATAATTAAAAATATTCTTAAAATAATTCAATATTCAGTAAATTGATAAGTAATTAAAATGACAAATAAAGATAAAATTAATGGGAAATTAAAATTAAAAAAATTTATTTTTAAAACTTTAAGATATACAAAAATTGTTATTATTATAAAAGATAAAACAACATAAGAAAGTCCTATTAAACATAAATATTTATATTCAATGATTTCCTTTTTTTGAATTTCAGGAGAAAATAAAAAATAAATAACTAAAATAGGAATTATAACTATTAAAATAGTAAATAGTCAACTTGGAACTTTTGTAATTCTCATTATTTTTTATAATGTAATTTATGAAGCATTTTTATTATGAAATTATCAATATTTTCACTGGTTGAGTTTTCTTCACCGTATTTTCTATAAGTAACCAAATTATTTTTAATTTCATTATCCCCGATAATAATTTGGTATTTTGTCTTCATTAATTGTGCTTCTCTTATTTTTTTATTAATTCTTTCGTCTCTATCATCTAAATCAACATTAAAGTTTAATAATTGTAATTTTTCTTTTATTTTTTCTGCAAATTTTAAGTGTTTATCATTTTGGATTGGAATTACAACAAATTGTCTTGGACTTACTCAAAATGGTAAATTCCCCTTTGTTTGTTCAAGAACAATAGAAATAAATCTTTCATATGTTCCTATTAAACCTCTATGAATTAAAACTGGAGTTTCCTTTTCATTATTTTCATTTATAAAACTTATTTTAAATTTTTCAGGAAGTAGAAAATCTAATTGTAATGTAGACATAGTAATTTCATGATTTAAAACTGTTTTTACTTGAAAATCAATTTTTGGTCCGTAAAATGCTGCTTCTCCTATTTTTTCTTCATAATCAATATTTAATTCTTTTAAAACTTTTTCTAAATCACTTTCTGCTTGGTTTCACATTTCATCATTATTGAAAAACTTTTCTTTATTTTCAGGATCTCTTTTAGAAAAAGAAACATAATCCAATTTAATGTTAAACATATTTAATGTTTCAATAATCATTTTATATAAATGTTTAAATTCATCTACAATTTGACTTTTTCTAGCAAAAATATGACCTTCAGTTAAATCCATACCTCTTACTCTTTCAAGTCCTGTTAAAGCTCCTGATTTTTCATATCTATATAGTCTTGACTGCTCAGAATAACGTATAGGTAGTTCTTTATAACTTCTTTTTTGTCTATCAAATAAAATAATATGATGTGGACAAGTCATAGGACGTGCAATTAATCTTTCATTTTCTACCTCTATAGGTTTAAACATATCATCTTTATAATGTTCTAAATGACCAGAAGTTTTGTAAAGTTCTTCTGAACCAAAATGTGGAGTTAAAACTTCTTTAAATCCATATTTTTTGTCAAAAAATAAAATTCTATCTCTAATTGCGTTTCTAATTTTCATTCCATCTTCTAATCAAATAGGAAGTCCTTGACCTGAAAGATGTGAAAAAGTAAAAATATTTAATTCTTTCCCAATTTTTCTATGATCTCTTTCTTTTCTTTCTTTTAAAATTTCTAAAAATTGATCTAATTCTTCTTTAGTTTCTCAAGAAGTTCCGTAAATTCTTGTCAACTGTTCATTTTCTGATTTCCCTCTTCAATATGCACCAGCTATTGATAGTAATTTAAAATGTTTAATTTTTGATGTTGAATCTTCATGACCACCTGAACAAAGGTCTTCAAAAAGAATCTTATTGTTAGAAGGATTTATTAAAGAATAAAATGTTACTTCTTGATTTTTAGAAATTATTTCATCATATAATTCTTTTTTAAACGGTTTATCTGTAAAAGAATAATTTTCTCCACTTGTCTTTACCATTTTGTAACCACCAGAAGCTAAACTTTTCATTTTCTTTTCAATTTTATTTAAATCTTCATCACTTATTGGCTTTTCAAATTTAAAATCATAATAAAAACCTTCTTCAGTTGAAGGACCAAATCCTAATTGAACATTGGGATATAATTCAATAACTGCAGCAGCTAATAAGTGACTTGTTGTATGGTTTAATTCTTTATTAAATTTCATTTTATAATCCTATTCTTTCTTTAAATTTTTCAATTGTTTTTAAAGCTACTAAATTAGCTTTTTCTTTTCCTTTTAATGATAATTCTTTTATATCTTTTTTACAATCTCTGTATTTTTCCTGTAAATTAGTTAAAAATTCTTTAACTACAGTAGCAACTGATTCTTTAAATTCTTTATAATTTTTTTCTTTAAATAATGTTTCAGTTTCTTCTAAAGTGATATCTTTCAAAGAACTATAAATCGTTAATAAATTCAATATCCCAGGTTTGTCTTTTGAAATATAAACTTTGTTTTCAGAATCAGTAACAGCTTTCATTATTTTTTTATAAGCAATTTCTGGATCATCCAATAAAAAAATGGAGTCATTTTGATTAGTATTAGACTTGGACATTTTCTTAGTTGGGTCCTGTAAACCCATAATTTTTGAACCCGTTTTTTGCACATAAGCTTCTGGTAATTTAAAATTCATTTTATAACTTTTATTTAATCTTTCAGCAATGTTTCTAGTTAATTCTAAATGCTGAATTTGATCAATTCCTACTGGCACAATATCAGCATTATAAAGAAGGATGTCTGAAGCCATTAAAGTAGGATAAATAAAAAGCCCTGTTGGAATTAAATATGTTCCATTTTGATTTTTTATTTTACTACTTTTATCTTTAAATTGCGTCATTCTTGATAGTTCACCCATAGTGGTGTTTACTAAAATAAATCAATTCAAAACTGAATGAGCATCAACATCAGATTGATAAAAAATTGTGCTTTTTTCTGGATCTAAACCACAAGCTAAATATAAAGCAAAAACATCTTCTCTAAATTGTTTTAAATCTTTTCTTTCTATCGGCAACGTTAAACTATGTAAATCAGCGATAAAAATAAAAGATTCATATTCTTCTTGAAGTTTTACTGTATTTTTAATTGCTCCAATATAATTACCCAGTGTTATTTTACCAGTTGCTTGAACGCCTGTTACTAATCTTTTTTTCATATATTAAATTATATAATAATCTATTTAAAATATTCTATTAAAATTTATAATTAAAGAATGATTATAAAAAAATAAAAAGGAGTAATAATATTTTATGGTTTTAAACCATTTTATATTAAAATAATAGTTATATGGAAAAACAAGATTATCAAGCACTTTATAGAACTTATAGACCAACTAAATTCAGTGATGTAAAAGGTCAAGATTTTATAATTAAAACATTAGAAAACATTATCATAAGTAATAAAATCTCTCATGCTTATCTTTTTTCAGGTCCAAGAGGAACTGGAAAAACCACAGTTGCAAAAATTTTTGCAACTGTTGTTAATTGTGCTCATAGAGAAAACATTGATGCTTGTGATTTTTGCATTAGCAACATAAATAAAAATTTTGATATTATCGAAATGGATGCAGCATCAAATAACGGAGTTGATGAAATTAGGGAATTAAAAGAAAATATTCAAAATTTACCAACTAATTCTAAATTTAAAATTTATATTATCGATGAAGTTCATATGCTTTCTAAATCAGCATTCAATGCTCTATTAAAAACTCTAGAAGAACCACCAAAGCATATAATTTTTATTCTAGCTACAACAGACCCACAAAAAATACCTTTAACTGTTTTGTCAAGATTACAAAAATTTAATTTTTCTAAAATTAATCAAAACATAATCACAAATCAGTTAGAAGAAATTTTAAATAAAGAAAAAATTTCTTTTGAAATAAAGGCTTTAGAAAAAATAGCAAAACTTTCTGATGGCGGTTTAAGAGATGCACTGTCATTGTTAGAACAAGCAATTTTGTTCTCTAATAATGATTTAACTTTAACAAAAGTGGAAGAAATTTTCTCTCTTATTTCTAATGGTGATTATGTTCAAATATTAAATTATTTAAATAGTAATTCTGTAGAAAAAATTATAGAAATTGCTGACTCGCTTTTTGAAAAGGGTATAGATTTTACATCATTTATCAACAATTTTTTAATCGTATTGAGAGATTATATAATTTTTTCTAAAACAAAAAAAGTTAATATTTTAGAAACATTATCACAGCAAGAAGTTGAAAATATTAATATAAATATAAAATATGCTTTTAATATTATTACTGAATTAAATAATTCTTTAAAAAATTTATATGTAATTGAAAATAACAAAACTTTTATTGAAATTTTATTATTAAAACTCCTGTTTTTAAATAATAATTCTTCTGATGAAAATTTAAAAAACGAGCAAAAAGAAACAATAAAAGTTGAAAGTATTTCTGAAGTTGCAAAGGCAATAAAAAATTTAGAAATTGACAATTCTGTCAATATTATAAATAAAGAAAATACAACAAATAATTTACACAAAATAGATAATTTATTCTTAGAAGGAAAAGAAATAAAGGAAAATCCTATTAATAGAACTTCTTTAATAAAAGAAAAAACAGAAATAAAGAATGAAAATTTAAATTCAAATATTTTTAAAGAAAGTTTTTTACAAGATGAAATTTCAGAAGAACAAAATGAAGAAATAGAAAATAAAAATACTTCCATATTTCAAATAAATAACAATCCTTCTAAAGATAATAACAATAAAGCAACTCAAGAAATTACTTCAATTTTTTCTCAAGACTTAAATAAAGACTTAACCGATACAACTTTATTAAAGAAAAGTACAGAAGTTATTTTACTTGATAATGAAACTATTGATGAAAAATACCAAGAAACAGAAAATATCATAAATAGTCAAGATTATTTAACACAAACTAAAGAAAACATATATCAAACTAATCAAATTAATTTAGACAACAAAAAAGATGAAGAAAATATACAAACTGAAAAGCATGAAATTAAAGTTTATGATGATTTATCTTTAGAAAATACTGAAAATATAAAAATAGAAACAAAAGAAAAAAAATCTGCATTTTCCCTTTTAGACGATGAAGATGAACCAATACCAGGTCTCAAAACAGAAAGTATAGATATCGGAATTATCGAGGAAGATATTTTAACTGTAGATGAAGTAATTAATTTGTTTGGTTTATTCAAAACCAAAGCAAATTCAAAAGATTTTCTTCAAAAAAGAAAAGAGCAACTAAAGAATTTGGAACTAATTTCTCTTGGCAATAAACAATATGAAGAATACATTAATTACTTATTAGATGTTAAAATTATTACTGCAACTGATAAATTTATTTTAGTTTCTGCTAGTCCAGAAAATGAAAATTCAATTTGAGCTTTAAATAGTGTAAAGTCTCAAATTAATTTTAGAGAGTTAAATAAACTAATTTTTGAAGAAGAAATTCATTTCTTTGCAATATCTAAAGAATTATTTGACTTAGCGTCTCAAAAATGAAAAAGAATGCAAGAATTAAAAACTCTTCCTGATGTTTTTAATGAATTACCAGAAATAGTTTATAAAACTCAAAAAGAAATCGAAGAAGAAAAAATGATTTCCATATTCGGAGATAAATTTAAAAAATAAAAAAGAGGTAAAAATGAATATACAAGAAATGATAAAACAAGCAAAAAAAATGCAAGAAAGTTATACAAAAAAACTTAATGAAGTAAACTCTACAGTTTTTGAATTAGAAAAACAAGGAATAAAATTAGAAATGTATGGGGACAGAACATTAAAATCAATTAATGTGCATGAAGCATTAATTGATCCTGAAGATAAAGAAACACTTGAAGATGTTATTATTTTAGCAATAAATGAACTTGTTGAAAAAATAAATAAAAAACATGATGAAATTGCACCAGCAAACGGAATGATGTAATGATAGGAAGTGAATTTAATGAGTTAGTTGAGAATTTAAAAAAAATTCCTGGAATAACAAAAAAACAGGCTGAAAAAATAGCTTTCTATACTCTAAATCTTAATTATGAAGAGTTAGAAAAATTACTAAATTCTTTTAAGCAACTCAACCAAAATTTAAATAAATGCATTTCATGCAATTTTATTTCCAAAAACAAACAATGCGATATTTGTTTAGATGAAAAAAGGGAGAAAAAATTATTAATAATCGAAAGTGACAATGAATTATTAAAAATAGAACAAAGTGATTTTTATAAAGGAAAATACTTTATTTTCGATATTAAAAACAAAGAAAATTATCAACTTGAAATTGAAAAAATATTGAGTTTTTCTTCTCAATTTCAAGAAATAATAATTGCTCTTTCTCCAACAATTGATGGATTAAAATTAACAAATTTAATTCATAAAAACCTTAAAGAAAAAACTAAAAAAATTATTATTTCTCAAATAGCTTTTGGAATCCCAATGGGTGCTTCATTAGATTATATGGATATAATAACAATCAAAGAATCAATAAACAATAGAAAAGAGTAAAATTATGTTTATAACTTTTGAAGGATTAGATGGTAGTGGAAAATCTACAATTTTAGAAAAATTAAAAAAATATTTTAAAGAAAATTATTCTAATTTATCTTTTGTTTATACAAGAGAACCCGGTGGAAATAATTTAAAAGAAGCAGAAAAAATAAGAGAGATTATTCTTGATCCAACCAACTCCATCGATGCAATGTCTGAAGCAGTTTTATTTGCTGCTTCCAGAAGATTACATTTAGAAAAAATAATTTGACCAAGTTTAAAAGAAAATAAAATTGTTATTTGCGATCGGTATGTAGATTCTTCAATTGCATATCAAGGTGCTGGACAATTAATCGGAACAAACAAAATTAAAGAATTAAACGATATAGTTATTAATGGTACATATCCAAACTATACTTTTTTATTTGATTTATCACCTGAAGAATCAAGAAAAAGATTGATTTCACAAAATAATCATTGTGACGATAGAATAGAAAAAAATGCTCTTGAATTTTTTCAAAGAGTTTATGATTCATATCATCAAATGGCAAAAAGTGATTCAAAACGTTATATAATCATTGATGCTTCAAAATCCGTAGAAACAGTTTTTGAGCAAGTAAAAAATAAAATAGATAAAATTTTGGAGTTATCAAAAAATGGATAATATTGCAAAAACTATAATTGAAAATTCTTTTTCTACAGGTAAAACCTTTCATTCATGAATTATAAATTCTCAAAATAAACAATTAGCAGAAAATATTCTGTTATTTTTAATTTCTAAAATACAAAACACAACCATTGAAAAAATAAACAAAAACTTTTTTCATTTTACAAAGGAAAATCCTTTAGATAAAGATATTTTAAAAGAAGTAATTAAAAAAATGACTACTTCTGCAGAAAAAAACGAAAATAATATTTTAGTTATTGAAAATGTTGAAAATTTACATATTGCTACATTAAATTCATTACTTAAGTTTATTGAAGAACCTAATAAAAATACTTTTATTATTTTTACAACTAAAAACATTAAATCTGTTTTAAAAACTATAGTATCTAGGTCTTTTGTTTTAAATTTAAAAAATCCAAAACATGAATTATTAACAAAAAACGATGTTATTAATGAATTATTAAGTTTAACAAATAATTCAAAAGATAAAATTGAAAAATTTATTAATTCTTTTGAATCAGAACTACATAAAATAAAAACTACAAAAGATTTTTTTAGTTTTTTAATTTTAAATTGGCAAGAAGAAAATCATTCCATTTTTTGATTTCTTTTTTTTGCACTTATTAAAAATTTAATTTTAAATAAGCATTCTTTTATTCAAAAACAAACTATTATTAATTTACAAAAAATTTTAAATTTAAGTTACAAAGATTATGAATTCATAATGTTGTTAATTAATGATTTCAATGAAAAAAAACATTATTATATTAATTTTGAACTTCAAAAAATGAATTTTATAGTTCGTTTAAAAGAAAGGTTTTTAAAAAATGAATCAAAATAAACTTTTTATTGTAGGTACTCCTATTGGAAATTTAAAAGATATTACACTAAGGGCTTTAGAAACTTTAGAAATGGTTGATATTATTTTATGTGAAGATACAAGAGTGAGTTTAAAACTTTTAAATCATTACAATATAAAAAATAAAAAATTAATTTCTTATCATAAATTTAATGAAAAAGAAATTACTAATAAAATAATGGATTATTTTTTGGAAAACAAAAAAATAGCTTTAATTAGCGATGCTGGAATGCCTAAAATAAGTGATCCTGGTTATTTTTTAATAAAAAAATGCTATGAATTAAACATTTCTTTAGAAGTTATTCCTGGACCAACTTCTTTTGTTTCTTCTTTTGTTTTATCGCCTTTTGAAGGAAATTTTACTTTTCTTGGTTTTTTAGCTGATAAAAGCAATCAAAGACAAAAAGAGTTTAAATCCTTAACAGAAGGAAACTATATTGCTTATGTTTCACCTTATAAATTAGTTGCTACATTAAAAGATTTGCAAACAATTTTTAATCAAGAAATTGAAGTTTTTTTATCAAAAGAAATAACTAAAATGCATGAAAAACACTATTTTGGTACTGTAGAAAGTGTTTTAAATTCTTTACCTGAAGTTATTAAAGGTGAGTGAACCATTTGTTTTAAATATAAAAAACACACAGAAAAACGCCAAAAGATTAACAAATATCAACAATTTTCCAAAAATTAACTATTTTTTGAATCTTTTTTAATTTATTTTACAGAATATAACATATAATTTTATCACCTAACTATACTTTATTATAGTAGGTAATTTTAGAAAGGATAAAATGAAATTTTTCTTTAAAACAAAAAGCAAAGATAAAGTAGTAGTTAATGACAAAAACTTTAGTGCAAAAGCTAAGTTGATTTTATCAAAAATTTCAGGTGCTTTTTTACTACCTATTGCTGTTATGGCGATAGCTGGATTATTTCTTGGTATAGGTGCTACCATTGAAAATTTATCATCAGGTGGTGGAAAAGTATTTGGGATTTTTATTAAACAATTAGGTCAACCAATTTTTGACGCTTTACCTTTATTGTTTGCTGCTGCATTTGTAGTTTCCTTTACAAATGATGCAGGAACAGCTGTCTTTTCAGCTATTGTAGGATACTTTGTATTTTTAGCTTTACAAGTTCCTTTTATATCACCAGTTTATGAAACATTATCTAATAGCAGTCAAGTAACTGCTGGAAATGTTAATAATATTGTAGTAGAAGTTAATAAACAAGGAGAAATTGTTTATAAAGAATTAAAAGGTTATGTAGTTCTTTTTGGTGGTGCTGGTAGAAGTTTAGAATCTTCATTACAAATTGTAAAAAGTAGTTTTGGAATTCTATCTTTACAAACTTCCATTTTCGGATCTATAATTGTAGGTATTTTAATTTCTTATTTATATAATAAATTCTACAAAATCCAATTACCACAAATGATTTCCTTCTTTGGAGGAAAACGTTTTGTGCCAATTGTTTCAATCGTTGCTATGATTCCATTAACCTTTTTATTCTTGATCTTTTGACCATGAATAGGTGCTGGACTAACAGCATTTGGTAAACTTTTAAATAAAGCTCCAGTAGGTCTTGAATCACTTGTGTTTGGAATTATTGAAAGATCTTTAATTCCATTTGGATTGCATCATGCATTTTATGCTCCATTATGATACACAAATGTTGGTGGAGATGTGTACTCTTCTTTAGGAGATGCTCTTAAAGAAGGTGGTCCTTTATCTTCTACAAACTATGCATTACAAGAAAACTGAAAAAGTTACATTACAGCAACAGAACTTTATAAATTAATGGCTAAAAACCCAACTAAATGAGCTGGAGACTCTCTAATTTCAAATAGTGCTTTATCATTAGAATTTAACAATGTTGTTTATAATGTAAATGGAAAAACTGAAATTGCTCCTGTATTTACTTTCTTTGAAAAACAACTTGGAATTAAAGTAGGTAGATACTTACAAGGTAAATATCCATTTATGCAATTTGCTTTACCTGCTGCAGCTGCAGCAATGGTAATGGCAGCTCCAAAAGAAAACAGAAAAATAGCATTAAGTAGTGTTGTTCCTTCAGCACTTACTTCATTTGTAACAGGAGTTACAGAACCAATTGAATTTACATTCCTATTCTTAGCTCCTTATATGTTCTGAGGATTCCACGCAATAATGGCTGGATTTGCATTTATGTTTATGAACATTTTAGGTGCTCATATAGGTCAAACTTTCTCTGGTGGAATTCTTGACTTAATTATTTACGGAGCAATTCCTGTATTAAAAGGAACTAACTTCTGATGATGAGCAGTAATCGGAATTGCTTATGCTCCAATTTATTACTTTGTTTTCTACTTTGTAATCAAAAAAATGAATTTAGAAACTCCTGGTAGAGGAAGCAATACTAAATTATTTACAAAAGCAGATTTCAAAAATCAAAAAAGTTCAAAACAAACAACCAAATCTTCTTTAAATGCACAAGAAACTGAAATAGTTCTTGCTTTTGGTGGTTGAGAAAATATTGAAAGTTTTAATAACTGTGCTTCAAGATTAAGATATGATATTCTTGATAAAACAAAAGTAAATGAAGAAAGATTAAAAGCAGCAGGTGCAAAAGGTGTTAAATTTATCGGTGATAAACACGTTCAAGTTATTTTTGGACCAGTTGCTGAACAATTAAATTCAAAAATTAGTTCTCACAAAGGTGAAAAACTTGTTTTAGACAACGAAGAAAAACAAGAAAACGAAATTCAACAAGATACAAATAATAATATGAATTTAGATAACAAAGAAGTTGTTAAATTTAAAAATATTACTTCAGGTACTATTAAAGATATTTCTGAAATAAACGATGGTGTTTTTTCAGAAAAAATGCTTGGTGATGGTGTTATTGTTTCTCCAGATGCAACTAAAAAAATAGTTAAAATTTATTCACCATTTAATGGTGTAGCAACTACTGTATTCCCAACAAAACACGCTTATGGTTTAACCACAAAAGAAGGAATTAATATTTTAATTCATATAGGAATTGACACAGTTAATTTATCTGGAAAAGGTTTCACTTCATTTATTGAACAAGGAAGTGAAGTAAAAGAAGGACAATTAATTGCTGAAGTTGATATGGAATTCTTAAAAACAGCTGTTGAAAAAACTGATATTGTTTATATTGTTACTTCAGATTCAACAAAAACAGAAGTTATTAATAAACAATTGAAAAACTCTTCTAAAGATGAAATTGTCTTTGAAGTAAAATAAAAAACAAAAAAGAGATCATTTAAAATGATTTCTTTTTTTATGCTTTTAATGCTTTAAAAAAGAATTTTTTTTGGTATTATTTTATATTATTAAAATGAAAGATAACATATGAAAAAGAAAAAAATATTTAAAAACTTATATTCTATAGGTCTTATAGCAGTTCCTACTTTCTTAAGTGCTGTTTCTCTATCTTGTTCTGTTCAAAAGAACGAAAATAAAGAAAATCCAAGTGAAACAAACAATAAAGTAAATGTTATTAATTTTAACAATTTAGTTAAATTTAATAATTCTTCTGAGCAATGAGAATTAAATATTGAATTTGATAAAAATGTAAATTCACATTTAGAAATTGAACTACAACTAAAAAATGAAAATGAAGAAAAAGAGTTAAGTAGTGTTTCAATTATAAAAAACGAAAATTATGTAAATGGTAAAATTGCAACTTTTTCCTTTAAAAATAATATTATTCCAAATAAGCCATATTTATTAAAATCAATTAAACAAACCAATCAACAAAATGATAATTTGGAATTTTCCATAAAAGAAGAAATAAACAAAGAAATTGTATTTTCTAATTCAAACATTTCTTTTGCAACGAATGAAAAAAATAAGGAAATTGAAACAAGTGATTTTGGTAATACTTTCAATTTAAATTATGACTTATCTTCTAATGATTTAAATAAATACATTTCATTAATTATTTATGAATTAAATAATGATAATATAATAAAAGAAGATTCTAAAATCACAACTGATAAAGAAATTATTAGCAAAAAATGAATAAGTATTCCAAAATTAAAGGAAAATACAAAATATTTAGTTAAATATGCATTAATTTACAATAATGAAAAAGATAGTGATTTTTTTGTCGCTAATCTAGAAAATAATTTTATTATATCAACTCCAAAAGAGATTTTAAATAAGCAAGATGTTGAAATAAAAGAAATTTATTCAAATTTACAAAATGATAAAAGAGTAATGGGTGAATTTTTAGAAAAACGTTCTATGAGAATTACTTACTTTGATGAATTATGAAATGTTTATAGCGATAAGGCTGGTAAAAGATCAGTATTATTTCCGTTTTTTTCAATAAATGGAACAGCTTGAGTTATTGATAAAGATCCTTCTGATTCAGAAAATTTAACTTATTATTTAGCAACAAATATTCATGTTACTAAAGTATTAAAATTTCCACAAGTTTATACAAATTCTTCGCAACTTATTAGTCAAAATAACAATTATAAACAAATAACTGAAGAAAAATTATCAATGCTTAATAATGTTTTTCAAGCTCAAGCTTCACTAAATTATGATGGTTCCATACCTGAAAAAACCTTTACAAATTTATTTCAAAATGAGTTATTTCTTTTAAAACCAAATGACAGTCAAGAATGAAATGATACTAATAAAAATCCAGTTAATACAAAATTAGTTTCTGACATTTTGAAAAAACATTTTTCTTATTACAATCCACAAAAAGACAATGGAGATAATTTTGGTTTCAATTATGACTCTCAAGTAATAAATACAAACTTCCAATCACCTTTCTCTTTTATAGAATCATATGAAATTATGGAACCATTACTTTATAATCATAACTTTAAAAACTATTGAAATCTAGATGCTCAGCATCAACCAACAATAACTAATTATCCAAATTCAGGAACTGATTTTTCAATAATTAAAATTAAACTGAAAAATAACATAGAAAAACCAGAAGCTTTTAAAGAATATGATTTAAATCCAACTTTAATTGGAAATATTCAAAGTGAAGATGGAAATAATTCCAAATTGAATCTAAATGTTTTTGGTTATTCTACAGTTGTAGATTCTCAACAAAATGCATTTGAAAAAAATTCTTTTATTGGAGAAACAACAGCTAAACGATATTTTAATGAATCTTTAATTTCTTTTAACAATTCAACAAATACATTTATTGTTGATCCAAAATATAATGAGTTTGTAACAAAAGAAACATCCATATTAAAAGAAAATATCAATTTTAAAAATTCACAATTAGAGAGCGAAGGAAAGTTTTACTATAATAATGCCAATTTTGAAAATATTTGATATTTAAACGGTGTTGGAATATTAAATTCGTTTTGAACTGGGAGTTCAGGTTCAGCAGTATTTGATAGTAATAAAATTCTTGTTGGATCCCTTTTTGCAACAAATGCTAAAAAACCAGGAACCATTGATAATGAAAATAGTAAAGAAAGAATATTATTTAGTGAAATAAACCCTGAAAATAAAGAAATTAACCCAATTTTATTTTATTTAAATACAAGAACTTCTGAAAATTCTTGACTAAAAAAATATTGAAATTCAATTCAAAAAATATTATCCAAAGAAGGTTATAGAAAAGATTAAAATTTAAGGAGAAAAAATGAAAAATTATAAAAATTATAATGAAATACCAGAAAAATATAAATTTGATTTAGAATTTATTTTAAAAAATAAATCAATTCAAGAATGATTAGATGATTTTGAAAAATATTCTATTCCAGTAATAAAAACAAGTAAAACTAAATTTGAAAATATAGATAAATTTATTGAATATAAAGAAAAACAAAAAGAATTTGATTTATATTTTTCACAAATTTATAACTATTTATCTAACAAAAAAAATACTAATTTAGTTGAACCAGTGGTTTCAACTCATTTTGGTTTGCTGTTAAATAAATACTCAGATTTTATTAAAGAACTTGGTTCTGAAGAAAATGAGTATTTTAAAAATTCACACAAAATAAATGAATGAAAATCAGATCCAAGATTTCAATTATATAATAAAGATGTTGAAGAGATTTTATCTAAAAAAGAACATAAGTATGTAGACGAAGTGGAAAATTATATAACACAAACATCGAAAGGAGAGGTTTCTTTATACCAAACTTTTGCAATTTTAAGAGATTCTGAAACTAAATTCGATGAAATTATAAGTAAAAATAAAAAGTTTACCTTAAATCAATCTACTTACTTTTCATATTTAAAAAGAAAAGATGAAAATATAAGAAAGCAAGCATATACTAACTATTTAAATGGTTTTTTAAATCATAAACAAACTTTTAGTTCCTTACTTGAACAACATATAAGAAATAAATCTACAGATGCTCTAAATAGAAACTATAATTCTTTGGTTGAAAAAGAAATATCCAATGACAAAGTTCCTTTAGAACTTTTAAATAAACTATTTTCTATTGTTCAATCAAACTCAAATTTATATGATCTTTTTTACAAAACTAAAAAACAATTTTTTAAACAAAAATATAATAAAGATTATAAACCATGAGATTCAATGCTTCCACTTGTAAATATTAAAGAAAAATACTCAGTAGAAGATGCACAATCTTTACTTTTTGAAGCAGTTAAACCGTTGGGAGAAACTTATTTAAATAAAGTGAAAGAAGCAATAAATCAAAGATGAGTTGATTATTTAACAGTTCCTAACAAAAGAAGTGGAGCATATTCAATCGGAAGTCATTATTCACTTGAAAAAAAATATATCCTTATGAATTTTAATGGAACATTAAATTCAGTTGCTACTTTAGCACATGAAATGGGTCATTCAATGCACTCTTGATATTCAGATCAAAATCAGCCTTATGAACACGCAGACTATCCTATTTTTCTTGCTGAAATTGCATCAATTTTCAACGAACTAATGCTTTTTGATTATATGTTTACTAATGCAAAAAATGAAAAATTAAAATTTCATTTGCTTGAAAAATCTATTCAAGATTTTCTTTCAACAGTAGTAAGACAATGTCAATGAGCTAATTATGAATATGAACTTTATAAAAATATTGATAATTCTGTTCCTATGAAAACTTTTGAAAGTTTTGAAAAAATTTATGTTGATGTTTTAAACAAATATACAAATATCAAAAATAAAGAAAAAGTAGGAAATAAAAGCAATATTTATTCAGTAATTGTACCTCATTTTTATTATAATTTCTATGTTTATAAATATGCTATTGGTTATATAGTAGCAAATATTTTCTTCCAAAAATATAAAGAAAATGGTGTTCAAGAATTAGAAAATTACATTAATAAATTTTTAAGTTCTGGTTCCAAAGATTGACCTTTAAACATTTTAAAAGATTCTAATATTGATTTACTCGATAATAACACTTTACAAAAAGCTTTTGACTTACTAAATAATAAAATTAAATTATATAAAACATTAGGTAAGAAAATTTTTAAATAATTTATGAAAAAGAAAATCTGAATTTTAACAAGCACCCCTTTATTTTTAACAACTTTAATTTCTTGTCAAAATAAAGAAATAAATAAAAATGAAGACAAAAATTTTTATATTATAGATGATATAAAATATAAAAATTCAAAAAATTCTTCAGTAGAAATAGAATTAAAATTAAATTCCAATATTAGTACAACAAAAGAAAATATACAAATATATTATAAAAATTCTGATAATCAAGAAATATTAGTTAATAATTCTTTTATAAAGGAAATTCCTTTAGAAAAGAATTTATTAGTATTTGAAATAAATAACTTGACAGCCAATTATGAATACTTTATTTATAAAATAATAATAAATAATCAAGAAGTAAATTTTAATAATTTTAGTACTAAATTTCAACTAGAAATAGCAAATATTGAAATTAATAATTCTTCAGTTTTAAATCAAAGAGAAGAAGTTTCTAATATCAATTTTATTCTTAACAATACTGAATATCTAGAAGAATCTAACCCAATTACTATTGTTGAATTAATTGATGAAGAACAAAATACATATTTATTTGAAGATATTTTACAAAACAATATTTTAAATATAAATTTAAATAAAATCTTATCTTCAAGTTCAAAAACATTAAAAGTTTCAAAAATAAATTTTAAAGATTTAAAAAACAAAATAATAATATCAAATGAAATTTTAAATACTAAATTTACAACTAAAAAAATTAGCAATGAAATAGAAAATAAAGAAGATAATTTTGTTATAGATTTTATAAATTTTAAAAACATTACAGAAAACAGTTTTTTAGTAATATTCCATTTTTCAGAATTTAATTTATCTAATGAAAATCTAAAAACTTTTAAATTAGTATTAAAATCTAAAAATTCTGATGAAGAAGAAAAAGAGATAATAGTAAGTAATTACGAAGTTAATTCTCCTTTTATTGAAATAAATGTAAATGAATTAAAAAGCAATACTCAATACTATATTGATTCTTTTTCTTTAAATAATAAAAATTTAACTATAGAAAAACTTGTAAAAGAAGTAACTACTGCAAAAACTACAATAAAAAACTTTTCAAGTTCAGAATTAATATTTGATGAATCAAAAAATCTTTATTCAATAAAACTTAGTTATGATAAAAACCAATTTTATATTCCTAATAATGCTGTATTTTCCGTGTTTTTATCACCAACAAGTGAAGAAAATAATCTTATAGAATTAACTAATGAAGAAATTTCAAGTGACAACTCTTTTGTATTTTTTAATATAAAAAATCAAATAAAAAAAGGTGTTGAATACAACTTAATAAAAATTCTTTATGAATCAAAAGAAATTTCATTCCCACCTTTATCAATTTTAATTAAAGATAAATTATTTTCCTTCCCAAAACCTGATATTTTAGAAAATAAAACTTTAACTCAAAGTGGTAATATCAATAACCCTAAAATTATTTTTGATAAAAATATTTTCCCAAATAGTGTCCTTCTAGAAAAAACTGATAATAATTTAAATCTAGTAAAAAATTATTTTAATATTGAAATGACAAAAATATTAAAATATATTCAAGGGACTTTTAAATTTAGTGATGAGTTTCCAAAATGAACAAACTTTAGTGATTTTAATAATCCTATTCCTGCTGAAAAACTTTTATCTAAAATACCAGATTTACAAGCAAGATTCAAAGAAGAAAATAATATTTATAAATACGTTAATAAACTTATGCCTATTTTTATTCAATATCAAGAAATTAAATTATCAGGAAACAAAAAAGAAGCAACATTAAAACTTAATTTAAAAAACTTTTTAAATAAACCATTTACTGATAAAAAAATAGGAATTACCTTTGATTTTAGAAAAAAAGATGATTCTTTTGAAACAAAAATTTCTCAAAGAATACTAATAAATTTAGAAGAATTATTAAATAATAAAAATGTTTTAAATAACGAATGAGTAACTGAGTTTTTTGAAGAACCTTTTGTAAAATTTAATTATAATATCGATAATGATTCTAATTTAATTATAAAAATTAAACCAAACGATGAATATAGTGATTATATTCCTGATTTTAGTTTCACTCAAGATGAAACTAAAATTGAAAACAATATTTTTATTTCTAAATATAATACTTTAGTTGATGTTTCATATTTAACAAAAGATGAAGAAGATGAAAATTTCTCACTTGTTCCTGAAACTTATCAATCAGATTTACATGCTAAATTAAGTTCTAATGGACAATATTATTCAAACAAAATTAATAATCCACTTAAATTTAGTAATGGTAAAAGAATTTTAGAACAAGAAACCGACACAAATTTTCAAGAAATTAGAAAAAGAGTTTTTGTTGTTGGTGGTGGAACTTCAACTATGCTTGCAAAAGTTAAACCCAACGATCCAAATGATTATAGATATTTTTTCATAACAAATAGACACGTTAGTGACATTTTAGAAACAAGATGATATGATTCTAGAGTTTTAAAAAAATTTTTAATTCCAGATTTCAACGATTCCAAGGTAAATAGTGCTAATAGTGAAATTTCAATAAATGTAGAAAAAAAATGATTCAATTTTAATTTTTGACAAGCAATAAATCAAACCAAAAGAGATGAAACAAAAGAACAAGATTCAAATAGAAATAATGCTGATATATCAATATCTATAATTGATATTGAACCAATTTTAAAACAAGCAAAATTAGAAAAAAATACCAAAATTATCAATTACTTAAATGAATGACAAAGATTAAAACCACTTAAATTAAGCAAAAAAACTAATTATA
The DNA here is from genome assembly GCF_054343435.1 of Mycoplasma sp. 5370. Lineage (NCBI taxonomy): Bacteria > Bacillati > Mycoplasmatota > Mollicutes > Mycoplasmatales > Mycoplasmataceae > Mycoplasma > Mycoplasma sp. 5370. Next base: position 498 of record NZ_JBTGVF010000018.1, on the reverse strand, counting down.
TTTCCCAAAATAATTATGTAAAATTCTTTGTTAGCAGTTTCCCACAAGATCCTCATCTAAACTTTTCTGGTAGAAGATATAGAGAACATATTATTAATAGAATAGAAAAAGTAACTATAAATGATCAAGCACAAGAATTTGCAAAATATGGTTATTTTAAAACTTTTATTCAATATGATAACAACAATAATAACGATAAATATGATTTAATTTCTGGAGCATCAGGAAGTATAGTTTATGATGAAAGTGGAGAAATGGTTGCTATCTTTATGCAAAATACAGGAGATGATGGTTATGGTTTCGGTTTTCTTTCTTCCTTGGAATTTGACTATTTCGGTTTTGAAACTTCTAGCAACCCTAATTCCTTTAAAAATAAATTATTAAAATCAATAGAATTAGAACCATCAAAATTTGAAATGATTGAAATATAAAAATGCGGATTTTAAAGTGGGACAAAAAACTTAACATTAGGTTAAGTTTTTTTGTTCGCCTTATTAA
>NZ_JBTGVF010000017.1:0-21009 GCF_054343435.1 Mycoplasma sp. 5370 | reverse complement strand
GTTCCGCCTGTCTTTCCAAAAGCATATATATTCCCCATAACGTCCTGTTCTCAAGTGTGAGTTGCTTTTTCAAATTTTAAAGGGAAAATTACAGAATTTTGAGATGGAAACATCTTGTAAAATAGCGATTTTCTAATGTTTTTCAATAAAATGCACTTACGCTTGTGAAGTGAAAGGAGAGAGTCTATTGAACTAAATAAATTTGCTATTTTTACCTGTTCATTATAAGAAAAAGGCTTTTTAAAAGTTATTAAATCGAAATTTTTTAAAATTAATGTAGGAATTGTTCCTACTGAAATATTCTTATTTATTTTTTCTTTTATTATCCTTGTATTTAATAAATAAAATATAAATTCATTTTGAAAATTTTTATTTAATTCAATACCTAAAATCCCTTGTTTTGTGGTCAAAGGTATCTTATTTATGGATACATTTCCTATTGTTGCTCCGTTTGTATAAATAATACTATTTGGTTTTATCAATCAAGCAGAAGAATTTTTCAATCCTTTTTCAGTAATAAAATTTTTAGTTTTATAAACATATTTTTCTTCAGTGTCTTCAATTTTTAAAAAAGGGATTTTTCCATTTTTATAATACGATTCAACAGTGGTGTTAGGAGTCCCTCCTTCAGAAGCAAAAGTATATATATTCCCCAATAAGTCCTGTTCTCAAGTGATAGTAATTTTATGTTTAATTATTGAATTAAATAAAATAATCGCATTGAATGCGATTATCTTTTATTAAGGATTTAGTTTTTTAGTACCTTCGTATTCTGATTTTAATTCTGATAAATCAGCAGGAATATTTTTTTCTAATTCAGCTTTTCTATCTTTTGATTTCTTAAGAACTTCACCATCTAATGTTTCTCCACTTAAAGCTTCATAAACTTCTGAATAAAAATATCCATCAATTAATGCTTTATCTATTGTATAAAGTAATCTTGAAATTTTTACCTTCAATCCAATGGATATATCTGTTTTTAAAAAGTATTCTTTTGAACCTAAAAAATTAGAATTTAATGTATAAAATTCATCTAATATTTTACTTTTTAATTCAAAAATTTTATTTTTTATTGCTTTATCTTCACTAGTTAATGTATAAGTTCTATCCATAACTGGTAATCCAGAATTAATATATTCTTTTATTTTTCCAGTTCTATATGTTTCTACTTTGTACTCGCCTTTTTTGAATTCTGTAGAAGTTGTGACTTTAGTAGATGCTCTTGGAGATATTGAAAAGAAACCATTTGGATATTTTTTGGCACTATAGTAAAATAATTCTTTAATTTCTTTTTTATCGGGAAATTTGCTACTTTCTTCTTCGTTAGAATATTTTTGTAATTCAATATATGGTTTATATTTTTTAAATTCAATTAAGATATTTTGAGCCAGAACACTTAATTGTTTTTTATCTTTTGCTATTTTTTGAGATTCTGTTTCAAATTCTTTTGATTTTTCAGAATCATATCTATTTAATGTTTTTAATCTAGAATTAACTGTATTTTTTACACTAATTAACTCTATTTGATATTCTTCAATAACTTTATTTAAGAGTAAATCTAATTTTTCAAAAGTTGTAGCTTTTTCTTTTTCTGTTTTTAATGTTTTTTTAATAGATTCTTTATCTATTGTTTCAATTCAAGTAGAAACTAATTCTTTAAATTTATTAATAACTGCTTCATCTGTTTTTGTTAATGAAGATTTAATTTGTTCTATTACTTTAGATATTTCTTCGCCTGTTGAAGAATTAGAAATTTTTGCTTTATAGATATCTTTATCTGAATCATTTTGTAAAAAATCTAAAAATAAACTAAATAAAATTTCATTTCTTTCTTTAAATTCTAATAAATCTTTTTCATATTCTTCATTTAATAAAATTTCAAAATCAAAAGTTTCTGAATATTTTTTAATTTTAGTTAAATCTTCTTTTCATTTAGTTTTTCTTTTTTCTAATTTAAAAGAATTAATTTTATTAGTAAATTCTGATTTTTTTTCTGGATATTTAGTATTTTCGTTTTCTTTATCAATTGTAGCAATTAGTTTTGTTCTGAAATCTATTATTTTTTCTTCATTTGTTAAAGAAGTTAATTCTTCTTTTTTAGTTTTTTGTTCTTGTTCACTTAAAATGGATATTCATTTTGTTTCTATTTCTGATTTTAAACCTTGCAAGTATTCTTTAATTTCTTTTTCAATTTCTTTTAATTTTGAATAATTATCTTTATTGGATAAAGAATTGATTGTTAATTCATTTTTCTTTATAATGTCAGAAATTTTTTCATCAATATCAGTTCTTAGATTTTTATAAAATTCTTCTGTGATTTCAGAAATTTTATTTTGAATTTCATTTGAAATTTCATTTAATTCATCAATTGTTTTTGAATCTTCTATTTTTTTAGTAAATTTTAATTTATCTTCTTCTGATAAAATATCTAATTTTAACTTTTCTTCATTTTTCTTATTAGATAGTTCTTCATTTTCTTTTACTGGTTCTTTTTTTTCAACATTACATGATAAAAAAGAAAGAACAGGTAAAGAAGAAATGGTTGTTAGAGCACTTAATAAAAGTAATTTCTTCTTTTTATTTTGTTGTTGTTTCATATTTTAATATATTCCTTTTTTTCAATTTTCGATCTCTTCTTCTGTTCCAAGAACATAGTGATCGTCATTTATTTTAATTCATTCTGGTTGATTAGTTTCAGAATAATTATGCATATTAATATCATATACATATCCTATTAGACTTCCTTTTTTACCTTCAATTGAAGGAACAGCATCTAATAAACTTTTGGTATAAGGGTGTAATGATTTATTCATTATTTCTTCGGTTTTACCAATTTCAAGAATTCTACCTTTATTCATTACAGCGATACGGTCAGAGATATACTCTACCATTCTTAAATCATGAGCAATGAAAAGAATGGTTAAATTATATTTATCTTTTAAGTCGTTAAAGATGTTAACAACTTGTGCTTGAATGGAAACGTCTAAAGCAGAAATTGGTTCATCTGCTACAAGTAGTTGTGGCCGTAAAACCACAGCTCTTGAAATTCCGATTCTTTGTTGTTGTCCACCACTAAATTCTAATGGGTATCTTGGTAAAACAGAATCATCAAGTCCTACAGATTTTAAAATTTCTTTAACAAGTTCACTTCTTGCATCTTTTTCGGAAATTTTGTTTTTTTCTTCTCTTTCTGTTTTATAAAAGTTTAGTTTTTCTAAAACTTCAAGATCATTATTGTTATTTAATTTAATAGCTAATTGGTTATAGAGAAAATCAAAAGCTAAAGATGAATTTTCTAAAATGTTTAAATCTAATTCTTTTTCAAAAAGTAAATATTCTTTTAGTGAAGCAGAATTCTTAGATTTTAATAAAGCATAAATTTCTTTTTTAACATCTTGATCGAAGTTAAGTAAGTAAATTTCTTTAGCGTTTTTAGCATTGATTAATCCTTCTGAGACTACTTTTTCAACAGTGACGTGGGGATTTAAGGAATTAGCTGGATCTTGAAAGATCATTTGTACTTTATTAACTAAAAAGTTTTCTATTTCTTTATAGTTTTTTAAAGCTTTACCTACTTTCAATCCTTTTTGCATTTTTTTAGGTAAAACTTTATCTAATAAAGTAATTTGTCCAAAAGAATAAGGAACAAGACCTACTAAAGATTTTCCAATTGTACTTTTACCAGAACCAGATTCACCAACAAGCCCAAGTACTTCACCTTTATAAATGTTTAAATTTATATCAGAAACAGCACGAAATGCTTTAGAACCACTTCCATAAGTAATGTCAACATTACGCATTTTTAAAAGGATTTCTTTGTTGTGTTTTGGAGATAACATATCTTCTAATCCTTTTAAATTCTTTCTAACTACTTTAGATTTTACAAAAGGGTTTTTCTTAATTGTATATACTGATTCACTATGATTGTTGTTTGTTTTCATTTAAAAAATCCTTTCATATTTTTAAAATAGTTTTTGGTGGATTGTATTTTGGAGCATTTTTGTCTAAAAGTGCTGATTTAACTCTATGAGTTTCTGACACAAAGTAAAAATCAGGTTCTATTTCAAAGTCTCTTGCTAAAGCATAATCATTTCTAATTGCAAAAGCATCTCCTTTAATATTATTTAAATTAGAAGGAACACTTCCACGAATAGTAGCAAGTCTTTCTCCTTTATTTAAATCAGGCATACTGAGAATTAATCCTCATGTATAAGGGTGTTGTGGATATTTAAGAATTTCTGTTGCAAGTCCTTCTTCAATAATTTGACCTGCATACATAATAGAAATATAATCAGCAATGGAAGCAACAACACCTAAATCGTGAGTTATAAACACAATTGCTAATTTTAGTTTTTCTTGTAAGTTTTTAATAACATCAAGTACTAATGCTTGTACTGTTGGATCCAGTGCGGTTGTTGGTTCATCCATTACTAAAATTTTAGGTTCAAGTGCAACAATAGCAGCAATTACCACTCTTTGCACCATTCCACCTGACATTTCGTGTGGATATAATTTCATAACCGCTTCTGGATCGTTAATTTTGGTTAATTTTAAGAATTCCACAGCTCTTTGGTAAGCTTCTTTTTTGTTTTTAACAATTTTATTTAAAAGCATACCTTCCATAATTTGTGCTCCAACCTTCATAGTTGGATTTAAAGTAGACATTGGGTTTTGAAATACAGCTGAAACAATTCTGCCTCTAAAGTGAGATTTTTCTCAATCTTTAAGAGAGAATTTTTCAACATTGTTGTTATAAAGTTTGATTTCACCTGAATCAATAACAGCATTATTTCCTGGTAATCCATATAATAACGATGTGATTACCGATTTACCAGAACCAGATTCACCAATGATTGCATGAACTTTTCCTTCATAAATTTTTAGTGAAGTTCCTCTTAAAACCTTATTTTTTTCTCCAGGTCTTGCTGGGTTTAAAAATGATAAGTGAATATTATTAATTTCAGCAGCAATTTTAAGTTGTTTACCATCTTTAAAAGATTGATATTTTACATTTTTAGAGATTTTATTAAAATCAAATTGACTCTTATTTTTCTTGTTTTGAAAGAACAATTTTACTTTTCTTTTAAGTTTATTTTTCTTTCTTTTTAATCTTGAACGAAGTATTTTTAAATTCTTTTGCATACTGTTTTTCCTATCTTTGTCTTCTTAAAGAGTCTTGAATACTTGAACCGATTAATTGCACACTTGTGGTAATTAAAATTAAAAACGTTGAAGGTACAAAAACATATCTTAAATAATTTGGGAAATCTTTTTGACCATCAGATATCAAGTTTCCAAGTGTTGGAATATCTTCAATAGCAAGACCAATAAATGATAATGAAGTTTCTGATAAAACAACTCCAGGAATTGTAAATACAAGTTGTGTAATTAAAATTGGTAAAATCACCGGTATATAATTTAATAATATTTTATAAGTAGGAGTTCCTAAAACTTTAGAAGCTGAAACTCATTCAAAGTTTTTTGCTCTTTTTACTTGAGCTCTAATTTGGTTTGCCATCCCAGTTCATGAAGTTAAAGAAAGTGAAAGTGCAATAACTCAAAAAGTAGGTTTAGCAACAATAGTAATTAAAATTAAAATTAAGATTGTTGGAACAACGGATAAAATCTTAATTACAAAAGTTAGAAACTTATCAAATTTATCAAATTGACCCATCATTATTCCAAAAGTTAATCCTATTATAACTTCAATAAAAGTTACAACAAGAGCTAATAATAAAGAATATCTTAAACCATGTCACAATCTTGCTCAGTAATCTCTTCCAAGATTATCTGTTCCAAAAAAGTGGTAAATTCCTTCTGAATCTGTTTGATTAAAGGTTAATGATCTATTATTAACATCACTAAAATTAGGATCTAATGTGGTAAAAGGTAAAATAAGAGCTAAGATAATTAAGATAAAAATAATCATAAATCCTAAAACTCCAGATGAGTTGTTAGAATAACGATAAACAAATTCTTTAAATTTTTTAGTTTGTGGTTTTAATTGTGAATCTGTATGATATTCAAAAGCTTTTCCAATAAGTTTTCAAGCTTGATATTCAAATGGTTTCAAAACCGGATTAGGAGCCATTTTTAATGACTCTCTATCAATTTGATCCATTTCTTTTGTTTTATTATTTTTATTATTGATTTTTTGTTTAATTTTACTAAAAAACGACATTCTATGCTCCCTTTCTTCTTATTCTTGGATCGATTACTTCGTATAAAATATCACGAGTAGCATAAGAAATAATTGTTAAGAAAGAGAAAATAATAATCAAGAATAAAATAACATTATAATCTTTAGTTTGAATTGCTTGTAGTAAAGTTGCTCCAGAACCAGAAATAAAGAAGATTTGCTCAATAAATACACTTCCAATAAATGAACCGAAAATAACAGCAGGGAAGAATGTTGCAATTGGGAATAAAGAAGGTTTTAGTGCGTGTTTTCACACAAAACGACTTTTAGATAATCCTTTTAAATAAGCAAATTTTGCATGCACTGAATTTAATTCCCTATTAAGTTCAGTTCTTATGTATTTGATATAAACAATAATGCTTCCAAGCGATAATGCAAGTCCTGGTAAGACGTATGTTAATAAATCTTTGTGATCAAAGATGTAAGGTAAGTGAACTAGTCTTCCTAAAAATACTAAAATTAATGCAAAGATAATTGAAGGAACAGAAGAGAAAATACTTACTAATATGGTTGAAACATTATCTAAAATTCCCCCTGGATTTTTTCCAACTCAAATTCCTATAGAAATACCAATAGAAACAGTTAGAAAGACTGAAAAAATACCAACTAAAAAGGATTTATAGAATCTTTCTCAAATAAAGGAATTTATTTCTTGACCTGGGAACAGTGAAAGTGAAATTCCAAAATCACCTTTAAAAATTCCACCTAAATAATTGAAATATCTTTGTCAAATTGGTAAATTGAGTCCATATTTAATTTCAACTGTTTTTCTTGCTGATTCATCAAGTCCTGCTGTTAAAGTATTAGAACCTGGAACAGCGTTTATTAAAAAGAAAGTGATTGTTATAACTATTAAACCAATGATAAAAAACTCTAATATGATTTTTAAAAATCTTCATAAAGTTTTTAAAAAAGGAGAATCAATTGCTAAAAGTTTATCTTTTAATGTTAGTTTTTTATTTCTACTGTGAGTAAAATAAACTAAATTATCATCATAATAAACAGTTTTATTATTTTCTTTTTTCTTTATAAATTCCATATTTTAGTCTCTCTTTCTTGGTAATCCAGCAATTGGTGGATTAGTATAGTCATAAGCATATTGTAAAGCAAAGGTGTATAGTGAACTAACTCCTGCAATTTTGGTAATTTCTCAGTTAGTATCAACTTCCATTAGCGGAACTACAAAAGCACCATCTCTTATTATTTTTTCTAATTCTCCTATGAAAACATAAACATATTCTTGTGTTCATCCTTGATGTAGTTCATCGGTTGTAAAGTTTCCTGAAAAGAATGCAGCAATTCTATCTGAATAAGTGCTTCTATTTTCTGTATTTGTTTGTAAAGCAAGTTCTATAAATTTGTTTCAAAAATCAAATTTAACTTTAGAAATATCAATACTTTGATTAAAAGCAAGTCTAGTTTTTGTATTGTTAGTTAACTTAGCTATTTGTTCAACTGTCATTTCATTAGTAATTAAATTAATGTACATTCTTTTTAATCTTCCATATTTAATGTTTTGGTTTCTAGTTAAAAAATATTCTAAAGCATTTTTAGTAAATTTAACATTATAAACACTTTTATGTTCTGATTTTTCTAACTCTTTAGCAACTTGTTCTGCATATTTATTACTAAAACTAGAAATTTCTAAATTGCTAATGGAATCTTTATTGTTTAGTTTATTAAATTCTTCACTAATGTTATTATTAATATATTGTTGAATTTTTTGAAGATATACATTTAAAGCTTGTGTAATTTTTTCCCTGTTATTTCCTTTATAATCGGATTTTTCTAATACTAAATCAGCTATGTATTCTGCATAAGTATATGAACCAACTGGATTGTCTTTGAAAGCAATATTTTTTTGTGATATAGAATCAATTTCATCAGTAAAGAAGAAGACAGAAACATAATCTTGAGCACCACTTCCACCGATTTTGTCATAATTTTGATAAATTATGTCATATTTACCTTCTTCTATAAAGGAAGCGAAGGTGTTTTCAGGAAGACTTTTAATTTCTAAATCTACATAACCATTGAATGCTTTGTTTAAAGATTCTTTTAAAAATAAACCTGCTTTTTTCTGTTCATCTGATGAGTTATTTAAAAATGTTAAGTACACTTTTTGTAGATTTGGATGTTTTGCTTTGAAACGTTCAATATAGTATTTTGCTGTATTAACGTCATACGCAAGATCGCCTCTAACAGTTTTTTCAAAGGTATAACCTTTTGATAAATGCACTAAAAAGTCATAATTTAAAAGGTTAAATTCTTTTTGATTTTTAGCTTTTGAATTTAAATCACTAAAGTAAGTTTCAATGTTTTTTCCATCAAAAGTTCTGTATTGTCCATATGAAGTTCAAGTATTTACTGGGAAAGAGAAATCTCATCCAACAAATTTAATTGCATCTTCTCTATTTACAGCATAATAAATTGCATTTCTTAAATCTTGATCTTGAATGTAACTAGATGCATTTGTTTCATTATCTAAGTTAAATCCAAAAGCAATTGTTCCATAACCTTGATTTTTATTTAAATATTGTTTATATTCTTCATTTGATCAATACTTATTAATTTTAGAAGCTGGAATGTAGGTTTGTGAAACATAACCATCTTCAAAAAAGGTTGCATTAGTATTTCTATCAGTTGAAAAATAAATTTTTATTTTATTAGTAATGGTATTTTTAGCATCATAATAGTCTTTATTTTTTTCTAAAACTATTTGTCCTTGTGGTCCTAAAATAATATCATCTTTATTCATATTAAAAGGTCCGCTTGTTAGGAATTTTTTAGTATCTGAACCAAATTTATCAATTCCACCAGCAACAGTTTCAATATATTTTCTATTTGCTGGATATAAGTTCATAAAAATATTTTGAAGTAAATAACTTAAGTTTGGAGTTTTATTTTCATCAAAAATTGCTGTAAAACTGTTTTCACTATTTGCAATTTGATTATATTTAGTTTTTATTTTGTTATCTGAAAGTGAAAATTCTTGATAAGGATTAACAAAAGGATTCGCTACTAAAGTCACTGTTTTAAACTTATCTGCTTCTTTAGTTGCATTTGCATCTACTAAAATTTTAAAAGTTTGATTATCTTTTTTATCTTTATTTGGAATAAAGAAAGAAGGATTGTGTTCTAAGTTTTTTTCAATTTCTTCGTTAGTATAATCTAAAAATAATTGTCCTGTATAAAATCCAAAATCAAGAGCAGCTGCTTTAATTTCTTCAATTTCTTTTGTATCTAAAGGTTCGCCATTTTCGTTTTTGACTTGAGATTCTCAAACTTTTTGATTTGGATCTTGAATTCATTCCTTTTTATCGTTTAAAATGTATTTTCTACGACCTCAAGGATTTTTATAATTCTCATTAAACTTTTGTAAATAGTCTTTTTGAGCGTTAATAAATCTTTCAGCACTTCTAAAACCATATTTTTTAACTTGATCTAGTCTTTGTGAACCAGTGTTTAAATCTAAAATATATTCTAGATAGTCTCTTAAATCTTGAGCATTTATAACATCCTTATTACTTCATAAATTTTGTTTATTATTTAAAGAACCTGTAAAAGCGAAATAGTTATTTGAGTTTTTAGGACTTCTAAAACCATAAATTGATGCACCTCTTCTTAAATCACCTAACGATCCTTTACCAAGACCACCAACAAACCCAAAATCAGCTAATCTTAAAAATGATCCAGTAACTCTTCCATAACCATCAGTTTGCTCTAATTCTCCTTTATTTTTAAAGAAATCATTGAAATTATTAGAATCATTACCATTAGCATCTTTAGTATTACTTGTATCAATCATAACCATATTAAAATCATTAACACGAATAATTGACTTTAAACTAGAAGTGGGTCCTGATTTAACAAAAGGATCAATTAAAGCAGGTAAAATTTTGTCCATTGATTTATATCTAATGTAGTTTAAGTTGTTAATTGGTTCAGTTGCTAAACCAAAGTCGTAATTTTTCTTACTTACTGTTGAAGAATGTTGATTTTCATTATTTGTTGAACAAGAAATAATAGATAAACTTAAAGTTGATGATAAAACTAAACCTGAAATTAATAGGTTCTTCTTAATTTTTTTTCTCATATTTCTCCTTTATTATCCTGTTATATTGAACTGGAAGTCAATATCTATTATTGCTTTATTTTCTTTTGTTTTATCTTTATAAATTTTTATTGAAGATTGTGTATCTGTTTTTCCGTTTTCAGAAATTACTTCTAAATCACCAAGTGATAATTCTTCCACAAATTCGTTATTTTCATCAACAAATTCCACAAAATATTTGTGTTTTGGTTTTAGTAAGGTATCACGATATTTAGCCATAATTGCATAGTCTGAAACTCATGAAGAGTAACCTAAGTCTGCTAAAGTAACTTTGGAACTTTCATCACCTTGTTTTGATAAATAAAATAAATTATTTGTATCTTTAAAATTAACATCTAGATATTTAATTTCTTTTGTAATAACATCAGTAAATCTAATTTTTTTGATTTTATTTGCTTTTTCATTTTTTACAAAACCATAAAGAACAACAGCATCTTTTTCTTTATTTCTAAATAATCCTGAAATGTTTCTACTTCCTACTCCGTAGTTTAAAATTTGAGAGACAAAGAATGCTTTTGCTCTTGTATTAATTTTATTTCCATCAAAGTCTTTTAATCTAATTGAATCATCCACTATTTCATTTCTATTTTCATCATATAACTCTAAACCAATTTTTTCTTTTTCAACTGTATCTTTGAAATATCCATTATTTCTTGTAATGAATCTTCCAAAATAAGAAGAAGTTCTATCTTCATTTCTTGGTGAGAAGGTAGTTCTAGAAATGTATGAACCATAAACTTTGTTTTTAATGTCAATAACTTTTTTGAATCTTTTATTTGTTAAGTCACTATTTTGCTCATTAATTTTGTTAATTTGTTCTCTTAATTTTTCTATTAATTTTTTACCTTCTTCTTCTTTATCTCCTGTGTAAGTTGTTGCTATTATTAAAATTTGTTCTACAAAAGACTTAGCCAAATCTTTTAATCTATCTATTTGATTTGAAATTTCAACATAAGTATCTTTTGTTTTTGGTAAATATTCTTCGAATTTTAATGATCTCCCAGCTTGAGTAATACTTGAAGAAGAGTTGTTAAAATTATTTTTTCTGTCATTTCAAATTTTTAATTTAGTTGCATCGACAATATAGTCTAAACCTGTAGTTGCTTCATTTAAATTACTTAAATATCCAGGTAGATTACCAAAATCTTTAAAACTTGGAACATAAGTTGTTTGTACATAATCTCTTGTTAAAGTTTCAGCAATGTTGTAAATATAATCTGTAAATTTATCACCAATAGATGCTTCAACTCTGGAAAGATTATAGTTAAGAACATCAGAACTTGGTTGCCCGCTATTGAATTCATTAAAGATGACATCACCTAAAGTTATTTGATTGATTAGCCCATTGTTATTTCAAGTTATAATATTTCCTACAAGTAAATATAAATCTTGAGAATTAACATTAGCTAATATTTGATCAATATTTTCTTGTTTACCTAAAATTTTAGTAACGTATTCTTTTAAAATTGTTTGCAATTTATTTGCATCATATTTTATATATTGTTCATCTTTTGAATATTTACTTAAATCATAAACAAGACCCGTTTTAAATGAAGAACTTAAAAAGGAAATTCCGTATTTTTCTGAAAAAATAGCTTTATTTTGTTCTAATTCAGTTAGTGGATTAAAGTCTTTAATTGCTAAAAAGTAATGACTTTTTCTAAATCTAAACATCATTTCATTAGCAATTACTTGATCATCGCCATTTTGAATCATTTCTTTTGTTTTAGCACTTTCAGCAGAACTTTTTAGTAATTCTTCTTTAAATTTATTGAGATCAAATTTAGTTTTAACATAATCAATATTTCAGTTAAATACTGCACTTTCTTTGCCTGTTGCAACATCTTTAGTTACAGAAACTAAAGTTGCTTTGGAATAATCTAATGAAGCAAATTCAAAGAAGTTTTTAAAGTTATTAAATACAACAGTATTATATTCAGTTGCAGTTGTAGAAATATTTAGTTTTTCTAATGAAGAATTGAATGCTTCATAAAGGGAAATTCCGTTTCTTTTGTCATCGAAAATGTTATCTTTAGTATTAAATCCGATTTTTGTTATTAATTTAGCTAATTCAGCATCATTATTTTTAGTAAAAGCATTATTGATAGCAACGTGATCTGATACTTTATTTTGATCGTTTATAAAGATAAAATCAGCACTTTGTAATATATTGGTTGAACCTAAAATTCTTGTTCCTTCTCTTGCGAAAACCATTAAAGGATTAACTTGTAATTTTCCTTCAAGATTAAGTTCAAATCGTTCAAGAGCGTTTTTTAGGTTAGATTCAATATTACTTGTATAAACACTTGTTAAAAATCTTGATTCTGCTCTTGCTACATTCGGGAAAGTGAAACGAACATCACTGGAATAATTGTCTCCATTTTTAGTAACAAAACTTAAAACATTGGTTAATTGTCCTTCATAACCACGATTTGAATTAATTAAATCAACAAAAGCTTTTGCTCCTTTTAAAGTGTCTTTAATTTGGTTTGCAAGTGAATCTGAACTATTTAAAGCAAAGTATTCTTTTGCTTTTCTTGGGTTATTTTCAGCTGTTACTACGTTGTATTCAGGATTTAGTTCATCATTTGCACTTCTGTTAATAATGTTATTTGCAATATTATCAGTATCATATGCATTTAAAACATTTCTAAGATTTGGAGAAACAACTCCACCAAGTGAAGAACTTAAATCATTTCATCCACTTTGAGAGAATCTTCTAATTACTGCATTTTCAATCGCTGTTTTAATTTCCTGTGTTTTTGCTGTTATAAAGTCTAATGTAGCTTTATCAAGTGGTTCGTTTAAAGGAACATTAATAACAGGAGAACCATCATTGTTAAACATTTTAATTTCTCTTGCATAAGTGATAGTTTGATTGTTTTCTTTCACTTCTTCTAGTTTAACAACTTCTAAAGTAAAATCAGTTTCTGCAGCATTTAAAGTTACTATTTCTGAAAGTTTTTTCCCTTTACCATCTTTAAGTTCGCTAAGAATATTTTTTAGAGAAATTTCTTCTAATTTATATACTTGTTTTTTAGTTCCATTAACATCAGTTTCTTTTTTAGCAAATGCTTTGGTGTTTCCTGTAATAAATGGGTTTAAAGTTCCTGAATTTTCATCAAAGGAATTAGCTAAAAATAAATCTTTAAGATCAACTTTTCTTTCTTTAGCAGCTTCCATAAGACCTTCAAAAGTTTGTAAAAATCTTCTTTTGGTATTTTTTGCTACTTCAAAAATACTTGCTTTTGGATTTGCATCTCCTCAAATTTCATCATCAGTTTCTAAATGTTCTACACCATCTTTTTGTAAGTATTTAAATCTTACATATTCACCTTTTGCAGAAGGTTTTCCTAATGCGTTTACTCTTTCTATAGATAAATTAGTTCTTGCAAGTAAGTAATTTTCTAAACCTTTGTATGAATAGTATGAAGAAATATTAATTCCACCTCTTGTTGATAATCCACCAACAATTAAAGCATTTTCATTATTATTTAAAGCTTGATTTTGCTCTAAAGTAAAGTGGTGTCCGTATTCATGAGCTGTTACGTATTTTAAAAAGTCAATGGAAATACCTTTAAAGTTTTCAATAGTAGCGCCTAAAACTAAAGGTAAACCGATTCTATCGGTGTGTTGTAATCCATAATATTCTCCATCAGTAAGAGAATATTCATAATATCCTTTTTCATTCAGTTTTTTCTGTATATGTGGTCCAAATTGTCTTTTTAATAAGTGTGGATATTTTTTAGTTACTTTTTCAATTAATCCATTATAAGTTTCATAATAAACTTGATAATTTCTTGAATCCATTCCTTTTAAGTCTTTACCATTTTCATCTTTTAGTCCTAAATTTTCTGGACCATATGAAATGGTAATAGGGTTAATTGAACCTTGGTAACCAATTGCTTCTTTAAATTCAATAAATTGTTCATGAGCAGCATCTGACATATTTTTAGATTCATAAATTATAGTTTCATCTTGGTTATTATTACTTAAAGTAACGTGTAATTTTGCATCAATAACTTCTAATTTTTTAACTGTATATTCCTTTAAGTTATTTTTAATTTCATCACTTAAAGATGCATAGTTTTTTAGTGCATCATTATTATTTAATGCTTCTATTTTATTTTTATAGAAAAAGGTTTTTCCTGCATTTGTAAATTTATAAAGTTTTTTATTTTCATATGCTTTTATGTCATAAAAATCTAAAAAGTGTACAATTTGAGAATCAATAGTTTCTTTTAATAATTGATAAGTTAAAAGTCATTTATTACTAATTTCTCCTTCTGACATTCTAAAGTTTACAACTTCATTTTTAGATGAATTTAACACTTTTAAACCTAAAGCTAAAATTGGATTACTATCGTTTAATTCAGAAGAAATAGTTGATATTTGAACTTTTTCAAGAGCTGAAAAAGCAATATTTTCCTTTTCTAATGAGTGTTTTTTCAGTAATTCTTTAAATTGCTGTTCACTAATATTTTTATCAAAAAGTAAGGTTCCTCTTCCGTTTTCACCTTCTTCACGATTTATATATGCTAAAAACTCTTTATCTTTTAATTTAGAAGGAATGTTTAAAGAGAGAAAGGCGTTATCATTAGCATTATGTGCAATTGAATTTTTAATAGCACTTGCTAAAGGTATGCTTTGTAAAAAGGTGTCAACTGTCTTTTTATTTTCAAGATTTCTAAATGCTAAATAAGCTAGAGAATCTGAAGCGTTTCCTGAACCTGAAAGTTCTGAATATAAAGGCATTGAACCGAAAAATGCATCAGGGAAAAATTTAATTTCACTAACTTCTTTATTTAAAGTAGTATGAGAACCTAAAGTAATAGCATTACCATTTTGTTCTACTCCTGGAACTAATCTAAAACTTTCAAGGGTAACTAAATCAGGTCCTCAAGATACATTTTTAAAGAATCATTTTGTAAATTCAATAAACTGCTCTGGTTGCACTGCTAAAACGTATTCATCATAAAAACTAAATGAACCATATTTAACTTCTAAAATAAAGCTTTCTTCATATTTTTGATAGTATTTTTTAAAAAATGTATCAAAATCGTATTTTTCTTTTGGATTTTCTTTAAATCAAAATTCTGTTCCGTTTTCATTTAAAAATGCAACGTCTTTTTTCTTTAAAGGATCTTTGATTGCTAAAATAGGTTTTAAATTCCTATTTTCATCATAAATTTTTGAATAATCATTTTTTAAATCTTCTTTACTTAAATTAGAATTAGATCCATTTACTTCATCTGAAAGATAACTGTGCAGAAAAACACCACCGATTGCAGCCGTTGAACCTCCTACAATAATTCCAGCAGAAATTAATACTTTAGCAGTTAAACTCAATTTCTTTTTTAACATTTTCTCTCTCTTTCTTTTTCTAAAAAATAAAATCTTTATTAAAAATCAGAACCCTAATTTCTAATAAAGATTTTATTAATATTTAATTTAAAATTATGTGTATTATAAATTCATTAATAATATTTTTACAGAAATTAACCATATAAATAAACATTAGTATTTTTTTTACCAAAAAATACTTTTTTCATCGCAATAGTTTTTAATGAACGTTTATTCATGATAAATTCCTTTCTTTTATATTAATATGTTAAATTATACACTTTTTTTACAATTTTCCAAGTTTTTAGGAAAATTTCTTATAAAATAAAAATAATTAATAATTCAAAAAAATAAAAAAGTTTTATATATCTTGAATTTAAAAGCATAAAAAGTATATAATTGAAAAGTATGATAAAGAAAATGATTTGTTATTCAGACGTAGATGGAACCATCTATGGAAGAGACTTTAAAGTTTCATCAGAAACTAAAGATGATATTTTAAAATTTATTAAAAACGGGGGAGAATTTGTTATTTCAACAGGAAATCCAGCTTTTGAAAGACATCAAAATCTTGCAGATGAATTATCAATAAGATATTTAATTACTTCAAATGGAGCAGGAATCTTTGACAACAAAGAAAAAAAATATATTTATTTAAATCCTTTTCCTATTGAAATACAAGAAAAAATTTTCAATTTAGCAAAAAAATATAATGCACAAGTAAATTTTTGAAACGATAAAAACTATTTTAGTTTTAATTCTAAAGAAGAATATAACTATAGTTATGATTATTCTTTATATTCAAGAGATCAAGTTATTAATAGTTCTCAAAGTGAAAAAAATGTTGTTAAAATTGAAGTTTTTGGAAACGAAAATGACATATTAGTAATCTATAATGAAATTAAAAACTTACCTATTAATGTTGTATTTATGAGAAAAAATCATTTAGAAATTACAAACTTTGGTTCTTCCAAAGGAAATGCAGCTAAATGATTTAGCAAAAATCTCTATGATGAAGATGTTAAAAATGCAATGACAATTGGAGATAGTCCTAATGACTGGTCAATGTTAGAAATTAGCGATTTTTCCTATGCAATGGAAAATGCAACTGATCAAACAAGAGAAAAAGCTAAATTTTACACAGCAACTTGTATGCAAAATGGAGTAGGATTAGCACTTAGAGACTACATAGATAGAGTTAAATCCAAAAATAATTCTAACTCTTAATTTTCTTGAATTAAAAAACCGTTTATGCTTGTTTTAAGCAAATAAACGGTTTTTTTATTACTAAGAATTATTTATTTTCTTCCTGACTTGAAATCATTTCAAAAACTCTTGTGACGTCATCGATTTTACCAATAAAAGTAATTAAATCTTCTTTTAATAATTTAAAATTTCCATCCGGTAAATAAGAATTATTTTTTCTTTTAACCATAACTGCAATTACGTTTAATGCAGTGAAATTAGTTTTCTTTAAAGTTAAACCATGGTAGCTATCAGCAGTTAAAACAGCAGAACCAACAACATATCCATCCCCTAATTCTTGCAAGTCATTAGTATATTTGATAAAACTTTTATTTGTAGCAAATAAAGCTGTTCTAACTCCCGCTTCTTCTTCTGGTCTAATAATCATTTGAATACCGATTTTTTGTAGAACACGAGCATGTCTATGACTATTAGCTCTTGCAATAATATTTTTCACTTTTAGTTCTAAAAGTGCTGCAATTATTTCAATATTTTCTGATAAAGCCACAATGACTGTATCGATGTTTCCAACTCCAAGAGCTTCTAAAGCTTTTAAATCAGCTGCATCAGCAACATAGTTAGCTACAGTGTAATCTTTTATGGAAATTAAATTTCTTTCTTCTCTATCAATTGCAACAACTTCTTTATTTAATTTTGAAAGTTGTGTGATAACAGATTGACCAAATCTTCCAGCACCAATTACACAAATTCCGTTATTTTTTCTCATTTTTCTCCTTAAATGTGATTTTAAATTAAAATAATTTTACTATTTTTGTAATTATTATTATAAAATAAAATAATATGAAAAGAAACAATAAAAGAATTTTTTCAAAAAAAACAAAGAAATTGAATAAATTTAAATGAATCCATTTGTGAAATGCTCTTGGGAATTTAAGATCTAAATTCAACAAAAAAGTTGGAAAAATTAGATACTTATTTCTTATTTACATAATAATAACCATTACTGGTTCATTATTATTGTATTGAAATGTTTCGCAAACAGAACCTGGTTCTGTTTCCTATGTAGATGCTTTATTTACTTCAGCATCTGCTTTTAGTGATACAGGACTTGTAACTAAAGCAACTCATAGCACGTGAACGATGTTTGGGCAAGCTGTAATTGCAATTTTGATTTTAATAGGGGGAATTGGGGTTTTTGCTATTAAAGTCTATATCTTTAATTATATTTTTGGACTCAAGCTAGGAATCTTTTCAAGAGATGTGCTAGCTTTAGAAAGAAGTTCTAATAATATGGGAGATATTAAAAAGGTAATTTTAGTTTCTGTAACAATAATGTTTACTGTTTTAGTAATTTCTTCCTTTGGATTAACTTTTCTTTTTTACTATAGCAAAGGTGATTTTGCTATAGATACAGAATTCAATAATCCTTATCATAACTTTAATTTATCTTTAAGATTTGCAATATTTCACTCTATAACCGCTTTAAATAATGCAGGATTTGATATTATTGGTGATAACTCACTTGCGCCTTATTATAGCAATCATCTTTTACAAGTATGATTACTACTGTTATTTATTATTGGTGGAATTGGTTATCCAGTTGTTTATGATTTTTATAAATACTTTTATTGTCTTATTACCAAAAGAAAAAGACACAAATTCTCTTTATTTTCAAAAATTTCGTTAGTAACTTATTTTGCTGTTGCAATCATTGGGGTTGCACTTGTGCTTTGTTTTGAACTTCTAAGCAAAGATCAATCTAGTTTTTGAAATCTTAGTCAATCCGATCCTGCTTATTGAGGTAAAACAAGTACAATAGGTTATAGTTATGGAACACACTTTGATAAAGTCTTTGCAATTATCTTTACTTCTTTTTCTACAAGAAGCGCGGGATATGCTACATTTGATCTTTATAATTTAACTGATACATCACTTGGAATTCTTTCTATCTTGATGTTTATTGGAGCTGCACCTTCTTCAACAGGTGGGGGAATTCGTTCAACAACACTTGCAATTATTTTATTAAATTTAATTTCCAAAATGCGTGGGAAAAATTCCACTCATATGTTTAAAAGAAAAATAAAAGATGAAACTGTAAATCAATCTTCTGTGGTATTAATTATTTCAATTTTGCTTAATTTAATAGTTTTTTTATTTTTAACAACATCATTTAATACATTTGGTGGTAAAATTCCATGAGACAACACGACCATAAGTACTGCTGTAAGTGAAAGTTCAGGAAGAACATATGGAGTTATTAATGTTCTTTTTGAAATCACTTCAGCTTTTGGAACAACAGGATTGTCTACAGGAATTACAAGTCATTTAAATTCCATTAGTAAAATTGCTTTAATATTCATTATGTTTGTAGGGCAACTTGGAATATCTTCCACAATTTTGATTTGAGGAAGTCACAATCACAAGTTTTCAAAATATGAATATATTGAAGAAGATGTTACAATTGGATAACAAGGAGGTATAATGACATTTAACATTATCATAACTAATTTTATTGCTTTAATTATCGGTTATATAATTGGTTCTGTGAACATTTCGATTATTTTTAGCAGGACAAAAAGAAAAGAAGATATTCGCGATAGAGGTTCTAAAAATGCAGGCTCTACAAACGCCTTAAGAGTTTATGGAGCTAAAATAGCACTTCCAATCTTTATTTTCGACATATTCAAAGCTTATATAACAGTCATAATTGCTTGAATAATACATTCACAAATTCAAAGCTCACCAATTCATGATACATCACTTAAATACTTAATTCCCCAAATAGCGGGTTTAGGAGTGATTATCGGTCATATATGACCAATTTTCTTTAAATTTAAAGGCGGAAAAGGAGCAGCAAGTTTGCTTGGACTATTCTTTGGTTATAATTTAGTAATTGTTGCAATTGGAGTAGTAATTTTTATAACAGTTGTATACTTTACAAGATATATTTCAGTAGGTTCAATTTTTGTTCCTTTAATTTTAATAGGTTTATCTTTTATTCCTTGATTTGCCCTTGGACAGTTATCTTGATTTAACTGAAAAATATATCCAGATTTATATTGAATAAATCCATTAATAATCTTGATTTCCCATATTTTTGTTATTTATTCACATAAGTCTAATATCAAAAGATTAATTAACAAAAACGAAAATAAATTCAAATTTAAAAAATAAGGAGAATGATGAAAAAACATTATTTAAAAAATATAATTAGTTCAAAAAGTTTACCTTTTTTAATAATGGGACTTTTTATTCTATTAACTTCAACAATTTTTTTAATTATTGAAATGGCAAAATTTAGTCCATCAGTTGCACAGGTAGGAAAAGCAATAAAAATGCAAGTAATTTTTAAAAATGCAAGTTCTTTAATTTACTTTACATATCAAAGTAATTTCTTATTAGGAGTAGTTTTAATTCTTTTAGCAGCAAATAGAAAAAGTACTAAAATTAAAAGATGATTATTTGCAGCAACAACTTTAATTACCATTACTTTTATAATTTACTGAGCACTAATTTCCTATACTAATGATTGAACTAATGTATATGGAAGCATTGTTTCATTAATTACCCATTTAATTAATCCAATTCTTGGTTTTATTACTTTATTTTTAATAAGAAAATCATTAACTATTGACAATAAACTTTTATTCCATACTTCATTATATGTTTTTGGTTACTTCTTATTTGCTTTTATCTTATATTTTGCTTCATATGCATATTATGCAAAAGAATATAATGATGGAGTAGTTATATATACTTTCTTAAATTTCACTAAACCTTTCTTTTATAAAGGCGGAAATATTGCAGTAGTAATATTTTTAGATATATTAATGTTTATTATTGCTTTATTCATTCCAATGACTTTAGGTTTATTTTGAAAAGCAGTATACAGAATAGCATACAACAAAAATAATTGCTATTTAAAGGATTTAAAAAGGAAAATAAAGGATAAAAGTTATAAAACTAATAACTAATTAAAAATTCAATAAAGAAACTCTAAAGTGGGACAATTTATTGGGACACATTTTACCAGTGATATCACTGGTAAAATTTTTTTATTTTGAAATTCAAGAATTTCAAATTTCATTTGGGGTTTTTCGGAAGTGTAATAAATTTTGTGTAAAAATTTCTCAATAGCAAATATTTA
>NZ_JBTGVF010000016.1:0-22334 GCF_054343435.1 Mycoplasma sp. 5370 | reverse complement strand
TACTAAAAAGTAAGCAAGAGAAATTTACACAAAATATCTTACACTACCATATAAAATACTTTTTCCATATTTTCCCTCTTTTTTTTCTTTTTTTAAAATCATTTTTTTCTCTATAACCGTATTTGGTGTAAACATTTTTGCTCCTTTCAATATAATTTTATTCTTATTTATTCTTTTTTTTTTTTTTTATACAACAAATTTAAAAATTTTAAAAAAGTTCATGTTTTTTGCATTTTCGGTTTTTTTTCTTTGAAATATGCAAAATAGTGATATTGTTTAAATAGTTTTTGAAATGAAAAAAACCAGTAAAAATACTGGTATGATTTATTCAAAATATAATTATTTTCCAAGACAAAAGTTTTTAAACATTGAATCTAATAAAGTTTCATTATCAGCTTTACCTTTAATATTTACCAAGTCTTCTCAAGACTTTCTTAAATCAACTATAACTACATCTGGTTCAAAACCATTTTTTAAAGAAAAAATGGCGTTTTCTATTGAAAGAAAAGAAGACTTAATTAAAGAAAGTTGTCTTATATTTGTAATAACCTTTTCATTATTAATATCAATATTTTGATAATTTTTTATAATCTCGTTTTCGAGATTTTCTATTTCTTTATTTTTAGCACTTATATAAATTTTGGTATTATCTAAATTTTTAGAATCCAATAAATCTTTTTTATTATAAACAGGTATATATTGTTTATTTTTAGAAAAATCAACAATTTGTTGATCAAATTGGTCAGTTTCTACTGAAGCATCAAGCAAGTGGATAACAATATCAGATTCTTCTATTTGTTTAAAAGAACGTTCTATACCTATTTTTTCAACTTTATTTGTTGAGTTTCTAATACCAGCAGTGTCTTTTATTATAAAAGGTATCCCTTGTAAAACAAACTCAGATTCAATAACATCTCTTGTGGTTCCTGCTTCGTCTGTTACTATTGCCTTTTCTTCATTTAAAAAAGCATTTAATAAAGAAGATTTTCCAGCATTTGGTTTACCTACAATAGCGATTTTTACACCATCATAAATAACTCTAGATCTTTCCGAAAGGTCTATAGTGGTTTTGAGTTTTTCTTTTAATATTTCTAATTTTGGTAAAAGGGTTTGATTAGTTAAAATTTCTACATCATCATATTCAGGATAATCGATATTAACTTCTATAATTGCTATTATTTCTAACAATTCACTAATTAAATTTTTAATATAATTACTTGTTTTTCCATCAAATTTTTCAATAGATGCTTTTGTTTGTAACTTGGTTTTAGCATGGATTAAATCATTGATAGCTTCTGCTTTGATTAAATCCATTTTTCCATTTAAAAAGGCTCTTCTAGAAAATTCTCCTGGTTCAGCCATTCTAGCTCCATTAGCTAGTACTAATTCTAGAATTAAATTAGTATTAACTATACCACCGTGTGCATTTATTTCTACGGTATTTTCCCCTATAAAATTATTTTTGCCTTCAAATCACATTACTAAAACTTCATCAATAAGTTCATCTTTATTTTTGATTCAACCATAAGTAATTTCTTTATCTTTACCAACTTTTCCTGTGAAAATTTTTTTAACAATCAAAAAAGCGTCTGGACCAGTGATCCTAATTATGGAAATTGCTTGGTTAACCAAACCTCCAGATGAAATCGCGGCAATATTATCAAACATTAGTATCCCATTTTTTTCTCATATTCATCTAATGTCCCTCTAAAAATAAAAGAGGAATCTGGTTTGATTTCTAAAATTACATTAGAAACTTGTTTAACTAAAGCACGATTATAAGTTGTAAAAATCATAGATGATTTATAATCAGCAAGTCCTTCAATTACTGAATCAATTGATTCTGCATCTAAGTGATCTAAAGGTTGGTCAAATACAAGAAAATTAGATTCTTTTAGCATCATTCTAGAAAACATTAATCTTGCTTTTTCTCCACCGGATGTTACCTTAACATTTTTAAAAACAGAATCACCACTAAAAAGCATTCTACCTAAAAAACTTCTCATTCTTTGATCTGAGTTATCTTTATTAGATTCTTCTGTATTTTCAATTGGTCATTTGCTTAATCATTCCATTAAGTTTTCATCTTTATCAAAATATTTAGAGTTATCTGATGGGAAATATTCTGGAGTTATTGTGGATCCTCAAATAACTTGACCAGAAGTTGGTTTTTCAAGTCCAAGCAGAATTTCAAGTAGTTTGGTTTTAGCAATGTCGTCTTCACCAAGTAAAACCATTTTTTCGCCAGGTAAAATATCAAATGATAAACTTTCAAACAAAGTTTCTCCTGTCTCTGGATTAACATAAGATAAGTCTTCTACTCTTAAAATTTGCTTTCCTGGTTGTTTAAAAATATCAAATCTAATAAAAGGATATTTTCTTGAAGAAGGTTTAATTTCTTCAAGAGTAATTTTTTCAAGTGATTTTTTTCTTGATGTTGCTTGAGATGATTTTGAAGCATTTGCAGAGAATTTAGCAATAAAAGCCTGTAATTTAGCAATTTGTTCTTCTTTTTTAGCATTAGAATTTTTTTGCATTTCTCTTATTAATGTTGAAGATTCTTTTCAGAAACTATAATTACCTGTAAACATTTTAGCTTCACCAAAATCAATATCTACAATGTTAGTACATACTTGATCTAAAAAGTCACTATCGTGTGAAACAACAATAACAATATTTTGATAATCAACTAAAAAGTTTTCTAATCATTTGATTGCTTTTAGATCTAAATGGTTAGTAGGTTCGTCCATAATCAAAATATCTGGATTTCCAAATAAAGCCTTTGCTAAAAGAACTTTTACCTTTTGTGAAGCTTTTAAATCGCTCATTTTTACATTCCATTTTTCTTTAGGAATATCTAACCCAGATAATAAAATTTGTGCATCATTTTCAGCGTTTCAACCGCCCATTAGACCGAATTTTTCTTCTAATTCCCCTGCTTTTGTATAGTCTTCTTCTGTAGCTTCTGGATTTTCATAAATTGCATTTTTTTCTTGTTGAATTTTAAATAATTCTTCATTTCCCATAATAACCACATCAGTCACATTAAAATCATTATACATATTGTGATCTTGACTTAAAACTGAAATTCTTTGATTTTTATCTTTAATAATTTCACCTGAAGAAGCTTCAATTTGCCCTGAAATAATTTTTAAAAAGGTAGATTTTCCAGCTCCATTTGCTCCTATAATTCCGTAAGTGTTTCCTTCGGTGAATTTTAAATTAACATTGTCAAATAATTTTTTATCATAAAAAATTTTGGACAGATTTTTGATTTCTAACATTTTACTCCTTTATTTTTTATCAATAGTATTTAATTTATTATTTTATTAGTTAGTAATTTATATTAAATTATATATGTTTAATTTCATTTTATTAAAAAAGACACTAATTTGTGTCTTAAATTAGTTTTTCCATTGTTTTAGCAATAGCATCTGTATTGTGATTTCCAATAACTTCACAAGCCACTTCTTTTGATGAAACTGTTCCGTTTTCCATAGCAAATCCTTTATAAGCGTTTTTTATCATTAAAACATCGTTTCCAGAATCACCAAAAGTAATTAAGTCATTTGTTGTTAAATTCAATAACTCTAAAACTTTTTTTAGTCCATAAAATTTATCTGTATTTTTTGGATTAACATCTAAATAGACTCTATTTGTTAATAAACAAGTGTATGAATCCCCTATTAATTTGCTATATTTATCGAATAATTGCTTAATTTTTTCTTCAGAATTTCTTAAAGCTAATTGGGTAATTTTTTCATTATTTTTGTAAATTGCATTTAAAATTTCTTCTTCTGTTTTAAAACCTTGTTCATCATAATCCATTTTTTCTTGCTCTGTTAATCATGAAAAAGTTTTACTATTGTCTTTGAAAGGATAAACGTTTTTTTCTGTACTTAATGTAAAGAAACTTTCGCTTTCTTTCGCTTCTTCTAAAAGTGTTTTAAGTAATTCAACAGGTAAAAACTCTTTTATTGTAGTTTTTTTATTTTTAACATCATAAATAGCTACTCCGTTGTTTGAAACTAAAAAATCAAAATCACTAAATTGACTTAAAAAGATTGTAGTGGAAGCAATTGCTCTACCTGTAGCGATTGCTAAATAATGACCTTTACTTTTTGCTTGTTTTAAAATTTTAATAGTTTCTGGATGTATTGTTCCATCACTTCTTAGTAATGTTCCATCTAAATCAAATGCAAATAATTTTTTCATTAGTTTCCTTTATTTTTTAAGTGTGGAAATAAAAGTATTTCTCTAATTGATTCTTTTTGAGTTAATAGCATTACTAATCTATCTATACCAATACCACAACCACCTGCTGGCGGCATTCCGTATTCTAAAGCTTCAACAAAATCCATATCAATTTCACTAGCTTCATCATTTCCAGCATTTTTTTCTTCTAGTTGTGATTCAAATCTTTTTAATTGATCAATTGGATCGTTTAATTCACTAAACATGTTAGCATATTCTTTTTTATTGATAAATAATTCTGCTCTGTCTGTAAATCTTGGATCTTTTTCGTTTTCTCTTGCTAATGGAGAAATTTCGATTGGATGTCCATAAACAAATGTTGGTTGAATTAATGTATCTTCAACAAATAATTCAAATAATTCATTAATTAAGTGACCTGATGTAAAATATTTTTCAATTTTTACTTTGTTTTTGATAGCAACTTCTTTAATTTCTTCAAATGTTGCTTTTTTCAAATCAATACCTACATATTTAGAGGTTTCATCTACCATATCAATTTTTCTAAAAGGTGCTTTTAGTGAAATTTTATGACCACCATACATTATTTCTTCTTTTCCTAACTTTTTAGCTAAAGATGAAATTAAATCTTCAGTTCTTTTCATCATTCCGTGTAAATCTGAATAAGCTTCATAAAACTCAATTGAAGTAAATTCAGGATTATGAGTGGTATCGACACCTTCGTTTCTGAAAATTCTTCCTATTTCATAAACTCTATCAAAACCACCTACTAAAAGTTTTTTTAAAGGCAATTCTGTAGCTATTCTTAAATAAAAGTCCATACTTAAAGCATTGTGAAAAGTGGTAAATGGACGAGCACTTGCACCACCTAAAATAGGATGTAATACAGGAGTATCAGCTTCTAAATATTTTAAATCATCGAAAAATTTTCTAACATAAGAAATAATTTTGCTTCTTGTTCAAAAAATTTGTTTTGCTTCTTCATTGATAATTAAATCCACATAACGACGACGGTATTTTTCTTCGATATCAGTTAAACCATGATATTTTTCCGGAAGTGGTTTAAGTGCTTTAGTTAATAATTGAACTTTTTCTGCTTTTAGTGAAATTTCTCCAGTATTTGTTTTCATTACAATACCTTCAAAATAAACTATATCTCCTATATCTAAAGTTTCTACTAATTCTGAATATACAGTATTTTCCTTTTTATTAAAATAAATTTGTGTTCTTGATTCATCATCTTTTATAACAATAAAAGGTCCTCTAAAAGTCATTATTCTTCCAACCACTGAAGCTTTAAATTCTTTATTATGCAATTCATCTTTGCTATAAGAATTATATTTAACAAGTAGTGAAATTGAGTTATCGCTAATCGGTTGATTTTGTGAAAAAGGATTGATTCCCATTTCTTTGTATTTGTCTATTTTTTTTCTTCTAATTAGTTCTTGTTCATTAAAATTTCTTTCCATTTTACCCTTTCTTTTTAACTATAAATTAATATATTAAATTATATTATAAATTCTTTATTTTATACAAATAAATGCTATTTATTATTTACTTTTTAATATCTTAATCTTGTTTTTATTAAATTGTGTTCTGTAAGCAGAATTTAATTTAATGAAGTAAATTTAGAAATAAAAAGATGAACTTTTTTATGCTCACCTTTTAATATTTTAGATTATTTTATTTTCATCTTCTTTATCTTGGTTTTCTGAATCTAAGATTGGTTGTGTTTCTTGAGTTTCTTTTTCTGTTTCCATTTCAGAATTCTTTTCATTAGAATTTTCCAATTGAACATCTTCAATTAATTTATCTATATCAATTTCTTCTTGTTTTTTATATTCTTCTTTTTCTTTTCTTTCTGGTAATTTCATATATTTAGCAATATATTCAATTTCTTCTGAAACTATAGTTTCATTTTCAAGAAGAGAATCTTTAATTAATTCTAATAATTCTCTGTTGTTTTTAACCACTTCTTTTGCTTGTTCATAAGCTTCAGAAATTATTTTTCTTACTTCTAAGTCTATTTCATGTCCCACTTGGTGTGAAAATGACATATTTTTTGCATAATCTCTACCCAAGAACGGAGAACCTGTATTTTCTTCGTATTGAATCGGTCCAAGTGAAGACATACCAAATTCGGTAACCATTCTTCTTGCTATTTTTGTAGCTTTTTCAATATCGTTTGCTGCTCCAGTAGAAATTTCTTTTTGTCCATAAATTAATTCTTCTGCAACTCTACCACCCATAAATGATGCAATTGTTGCTAACAATTCTGATTTAGTTGCATTATATTTTTCTTCTTCTGGAAGCATTAAATTGTAACCACCAGCATTCCCTCTTGGGATAATAGTGATTTTTTGTACTTTACTTCCGCCTGGAACTTTAATACCAACAACGGCGTGACCAGCTTCGTGGTAAGCAACCATTGTTCTTTCTGCTTCTGTAATTGTTCTGTGTTTTTTAGCAGGACCACTCATAACTCTGTCAATTGCTTCATCAATTTGTGCTGGAGTTATAACTTCTGTTTTTTCTCTAACTGATAAAATTGAAGCTTCATTTATTACATTTTCTAATTGCGCACCAGAAAAACCAGGAGTTCTTTTAGCAATGTTTCTAAAATCAATAGAACTATCAACCCTTTTACCTCTTGCGTGTAATTGTAAAATTTCTTCTCTCTCTTTTACATCTGGATAACCAACTGTAATAGTTCTATCAAAACGACCAGGTCTTTGAAGAGCAGGATCTAGAACATCTGTTCTGTTTGTTGCAGCAATTACTAAAAGACCGCTATTATCAGCCATTCCATCCATTTCTACAAGTAATTGATTTAGTGTTTGTTCTCTTTCATCATTTCCACCACCAATACCTGAACCCCTAGAACGTCCAACAGCATCTAATTCATCAATAAATATAATTGCTGGTGCTTCTTTTCTAGCTTCTCTAAATAATTCTCTAACTCTTTTTGCTCCCATACCTACATATAGTTCAACAAAATTGGAAGCTGAAATAAATAAGAAAGGTACATTAGCTTCACCTGCAGTTGCTTTTGCAAGTAATGTTTTTCCTGTACCTGGAGGACCACCAAGTAAAATTCCTTTTGGAATTCTTGCTCCAGCTGCTTGATATTTTTGTGGATATTTTAAATAATCCACTAACTCCATAACTTCTTCTTTTACTTCTTTATTTCCAGCAATATCACTAAATTTTTTGTCAGAAGTTATTTTAGTTGCTTGACTACTTTGAAGACCACCAAATAATCCATTTCCGTTTCCTGAACCTCTAAATTGTCTATAAATAAAAAATAATAAAACTAAAGGGAAACCTACAGAAACTAGTAATGGAATAAATCCTAAAATTCTACTTAAAGTTGATGGTTGTGGAATTCCTAAACTATAATAACCAGTTTGAATTCTGTTATTTAAAATAAATTTAGAAAGTTCAGTTTTAACTTCTTGTCCATTTTGATCAAATTGTTTATAAGCAAGTGCTTTTTGAATTGCTTCAAAATAAGTAGTATCACCCATTATTTTTGCTATATTTCCATTGTATTTATTTGCAATAGTTGGTGAAATTTGCACTATGTAATCTTGAACATAAAAATTATTATTTTTTTGACCACCTATTTCCTGAAACCTTAAAACTCATTCGTTTTCACTGATTGTTATATTTGCGAAGAATTTATCATCAGTAGTGGATGCACTATATTCTCTTATTTTATCTTCAAACTGCGTAATACTAATTGTTTGTGGATGAGAACCAAAAATTAGTTGTCATAAAAATCATAAAAGTATGATAGTTAAAATTGTAATTAATACTACAGTTCACTTTTTTTTCTTTAAAAAATTCATTAATTAATCCTTTCTTCATATTAAGTATTATAAATTATAAGACTTTTAATTGATTTATTAATAAAATTTATAAAAATGATACTTATTTGGGAAAAAAGTCCCTTTTTTCCATTTCAAAAAATAAAATTTCCAATTTTTTTCACTCTTAGTGATAAAAAAATAAATTTAAAAACAGTTTGATTTCTTTTTGCTTTATAGTGCTATAATTTTAAATAATTATGGAAAATGGAGAAATAGTAACAGGTAAAGTTAAAAAAATCTTTAAAAATTACTTTTGTGTCAATTTAAAAGATGGTTATCAAGGTATTGTTTTTATAAAGGAAATTAGTGATTATTACATTCAAAATTTAGAAGAAATGTTTATAATAGGGGATGAAATAAAACTAAAAATTTTAAGTATTAATCACCATACAAAAAAAGCAACACTTTCTTTTAAACAAATAAGACCTAAATACTTAAAAAGTCCTTTTTCTTTTAAATTAACCGAAACAGAAAATGGTTTTAAAAATTTATTAAGATTTACAAAAAACGAGGTAGAAAAATGAAAAAAATAACTTTAAATTTAAAAAATGCAATAAAAGAAGAAGAAATTTTAAAATTTCAAGATCAAGTGACTAAAATTAACGATTCAATGAATGATTTTTCTGCAATTGGTTCTGATTTTTTAGGTTGAAAAGATTTACCAGAAAATAGCAATTGAAAAGAAATAAATGAAATGAAAAAAGCTGCTAAAAAACTTCATGCTGATAATATTGAAGTTTTAGTAGTTATAGGGATTGGGGGTTCATATTTAGGAGCTAAAGCCGCTCTTGATGTTATTCAAGGTATGTATCCTGGAATTGAAAGAAAAATGGAAATCATTTTTGCAGGTACTTCCATTAGTTCAAATTCTTTATATCAATTATTAAAATATGTGGAAAACAAAAGATTTGCAATCAATGTTATTTCCAAATCAGGAACAACAACAGAACCTGCTATTGCTTTTAGATTCTTTAAATCTCTTTTAGAATCTAAAGTAGGTGTTGAACAAGCACAAGAATTAATTTTTGCAACTACCGATGCAAATAAAGGAACATTATTTGAAATGGCAAAAATTAAAAAATACCAAAAATTCGTTATTTTAGATAATATTGGTGGAAGATTCAGTGTGCTTTCTCCAGTTGGTTTATTCCCTTTAATTTGTGCTGGAGTAGATATTGATGAAGTGCTTAAAGGTGCTGCAGAAGCTAATGAAATTTATAAAAATAGTTCGCTTGAAACAAATGATGCTTATAGATATGCTGTTGCAAGATTCCTTTTAGGTAAAAAAAATAAAGCAGAAATGCTTGTTTCTTATGAACCTAATTTTGCTTTCTTTAATGAATGATGAAAACAATTATTTGGAGAAAGTGAAGGTAAAAATGAAAAAGGATTACTACCAACATCTGCTATATTCTCAACCGATCTTCATTCATTAGGTCAATTTATTCAAGAAGGATCAAAAATTCTTTTTGAAACAATAATAACCTTAAAACACCCAGAACACGATTTAATAATTAATGAAGATGAAGAGAATTTAGATAAATTAAATTATTTAGTAGATAAAACAGTTCATTTTGTAAATAATGCAGCTTTTGAAGCTACAATGGATGCACACGTAAATGTAGGTAAAGTTCCTAACATTCACTTATTATTAGAAGATTCTAAAGAAAGAAGTTTTGGGTGATTAGTAATGTTCTTTGAAAGAGCTTGTGCAATTTCAGCATACTTACTTGGAGTTAATCCATTTAATCAACCAGGTGTTGAAGTATATAAATCAAATATGTTTAAAATTCTTGGTAAAAAATAGACAATAAAAATCATAAATCTTATACAGGTTTATGATTTTTTTATCAAAAAGTAACTTAACTTATTTAGTAAAAATTTGCTCTCAATTATTCATTTTGACTTCTAAATCACTAATAGAATTAAAGTCTTTTAAATCCATACTATTAATTGGAACCATAAAGGAAAATTGCAATATTTTGTATGAATTATTTAAGTTTGTTTGTTTTAAAAATTTAAAATCAGTTTTCTTTTCTTTTGATTTTTCTAACTCAAAATTCATATGAAGTGTTTTGTTGTCATAATCAAAATAAATTGAATTAAACATAGGGTAAATTCTTTTTAAAACATCATAATCTAGAGAATTATTTTTAACTATAGTTCCTAAAGATAAACTATCTTTTTTATCAGAAACATCAATATTTAATCCTGATTTTTTTATATTTTCTTGATTAAAATCAGAAGGAACTTTAACATAAAAGTTTATAAGGACTGCTTCACTTAAAATAGTTGGTAATAAATTAATGTCATATCTAAAATTTTTATAATTCAATAATTTAACACTCAAAGCAAAATTATAATTTTCAAAATTAGAAATATTTAAGTTGTTTTCTGTGGAAAATAAAGCATTTTCGCTATTTTTTGAAAATTCTAAAAATTCTTCTTTTTCTTTATTAGAATGATTTATATATTCATTATTAAAATAAATGTTGTGTTGTTTGTCGCTTAAAAATAAATTTTTGTTTTGAAAAGTATCTGAATTGGTTAAATCTATTCCAAAAATATTTTTTAGTTTTTCTACGTTCTTAAGATTTTGATTATTGAAAGTATGAATATCAGGATTTCAATCATCAACTAAAGGCTCTGTTGTATAACGAAATTCTCCACCTTCAGAATCGCTATGTATTTTCTTATTTTCTTCTGTTTTAGAATTACAAGAAGTTATGGCAATAGATGAAAATACAAAAGCACTTAAATTAAGCAAAATTCATCTTTTTTTCACTTTCCCTCCTTATAATATAATTATACATAATTTGAATAAAATAGCATAATTAAAATACAAAAAGTTCAAACTTTTTCAATTAAACTTTTTGTATTTTTCTATTTACTTTTATTAGTTGACTTTAATTCATCAATATTTACTTTAAATATTTCTCCTGTATAGACCAGATTTTTATCAGAAAATGAATCAAAGGAATTAATGTCCTGTATTCTTTCTGCTTTATATAAAGGAAATTGTGCATTTATTTCAAGACTTAGTTCGTATTCGTTATTTTCTTTTTTATTTAAATAAAAATTAATGTTGTCAAAATTAGAATTATTTATAATGGTTACAAAAGGATAAACAGTTAAACGATCGTTTCTTGAAATTAATGAATTTAAAGGTAAAAACTCATATTTTCACTCATAAGTTTTAGAAGAATCACTATCTTTAATTTTTACTAGTAAATTATTAATTACGTAATTTTTGATTCTTTCAAATAAATTAGCATTTTTAATTAATGAATTGACATTGACTTTGGTGTTTGTATTATTTAGATTTTTAGATTCTTCTTCTAAAAGAGATTTAACTTTCAATTTAGATAAATATTCACTAAATTTTTCTTTATTTATACTGAAATTAAATAATTCATTATCAACATTGCCTTTTTCATTTAAGTTATGTTTTCTTAATCCTGAAAAACTAAATATTTTTAAATACCTTGGAACACTTGCATTAACTTCTTCTTCATCTCTATTGTAAATTCCTACTTCTATATCCAATGTTCCTTCCAAATCATCTGCTTTAACACCTAAAACTTCATAATGAAATTTTGGATTATTATTATTTTCTATATTTCTTTCTAAAAATTTTGTTATTAATGAAGGATTTAGTTTAATTTTAGGATTTCTAAATAAGTCTTTTGCATTTGTGCCAGAAACTAAAAATTCATAATTTAGTATCGTTTCATTTTCACTTTTCGGTTGATTTTCTATATCTTGAAAACTCTCTCTATTTTCGTTATAAAGTAATAAACTTGCTATTAATGAAGGATAAAGTTCTTTTATTTCTGCTGACAATTCTTTTGCTCTTAAAAAGTTTTCTTTTTCAGCATCTTTTTCTGTATTTTTGTTTTGAAAATAACTAAAACCTTTTAAAGAAACGAAAATATCTTTTTTGTTGTTTTTTTCTGTATAAAAGGAAATTTTAACATTATCTATTATTCCTACATTATTTTTTACATCACTGATTTCTTTAGAAAAAGTAGCTATAATTTTAGAAAATTTATGTCTAATATCATAAGGTAAACTTATGCTAGAACTTAAACTTTCTGCATCATTATTTTTAAATCTTTCATAAAATGAAGATGCATCATAGGTTTTATAAAAATCAATTACATTTAACGAATTACCAAGTTCATCAACTGATTTCATTATTTCTTGCTCATTTTCATCTAAAATTTTGCTATTTTTTGTTCTAAAAATTGTATTTATTTCTTCTTTTATAGGGGGAATTGATATAGAAATATCAGAATTAGGTTTATTTGCATCTATTGAAATTAATTTATAATTTGTATTTTCTTCAAGATTTTCAATTTTAAACTCTCTTTTGTTTTCAATTGCTTTTGGAGTTACGTAATATTCCTTTGTTTCGGAATTATCTAAATTTTTAAGAACAAAAGAAAAAGTTATATCTTTTTCAATATTTAAATTAAAACCTACTTCAATTTCAACAGAAGTTTCCTTAACATTTTTAAACTTTAAATCATTAACATCATATGAAATTACTTTAATTGGAGGAAATGGTGAAATATCAGATTCATTTTGCTCTTTTTTACAAGAAACAGCAACAATAGATGTTGTAACTATTGATGTTGCTAAAACTAAATTTATTAATTTATTTTTCTTTTTTATCATATATTTAAATATAACACTTTTTATTTTAAATTTATAAAATTTTGCAAATTTCTTTTAAAATAAAAAGAATTAGATAATCTTTTATATAAAATTCATTATTATCTTACTTTTTCAATAAAAAAAAGTATAATTTAAAAAAGAAATTACAAGATGTTTTTATTAAATTAATAATTAATAATGAAAAGAAAGGAAAAAATGGCAAAAATTAGCATTTTTGGTTTAGGGGGATTAGATGAAAATGGAAAAAACTCCTATGTTATTGAAGTAAATAATTCTATTTTTCTAGTTAATGCAGGAGCAAAGGTTCCTATAAGTTCAACTAATGGTGTAGATACTTTAATACCTGATTTTACCTATTTAGAACAAAACAAAGACAAAATTAAAGGAATATTCATTACAGATGGGAAAAACGAATCTTTTTCAGCAATTCCTTGATTATTGATGAAAATAAAAGGTTTAAAAATATTTTGTTCGCCTTTTACTAAATTTTTAATTTTAGACAGGATTTCAAAGTATAAAATAGGACACACAGATTTTGAAGTTATTTCAATAACAAATGAAAAAATTGACTGTAATGATGCAATAGTTAAATCTATTCCACTTGCTGGATCAATGCCTGGAGTTTATGGATACAACTTCGAAACAGAAGATGGTTCTATTGTTGTGATGCTTAATTTTGTTGTTGGATCTTTAAATATATATGGAACTACAAATTTAGATTATATTAAATCATCAATTGAATCTCTAAAAGGAATTCACACTTTATTAATTGATTCTGGAAGAGCTAATTATAAAGGAAAAGCCATTGATAAAATAGATGTGACTCCATCTATTGAAAATATTTTTTTCAAAACTGATCAAAATTCTAGAATCGTTATTGGTTCATTTGATGAAGAAATGGCCCTTTTACAAGAAATTTTAGATTTAGCTAAAAAATATGATAGACCTGTTGCTGTTTATGGTAGAACATACGGACAACTGGTAGATCTTATTAAAAAAATAAAATATGAAGGTCAATTTTTAAAATTACCCAAATTCATCGATTATAAAGAAGTTAACAATCACAAAAATGCTGTTGTATTAATCACTTCTACAAGTGAAAGACTGTATCAAAGATTCTTAAGAATTACAGAAAATAACGATGTATTTTTTAAATTATTAAGCACCGATACAGTAATTATGATTGCACCACCATTAAATGGTTTAGAAGTTCTTTATGCTATGACTTTAGATGAAATTGCAAGAATTACCCCTAAAGTTGTAGATATTACAGAAAATGAATATTATAGAATAAGACCTGCAAGAGAAGACATTTTCCAAACTGTTTCCAGTTTGAAACCTAAATACTTTATCCCTTTACAAGGACTTTATAGATATCTTGTGGTTGCATCTGAAATAGCAGCACTTGCCGGAGTTAATAAAAGTAATTCTATAATTTTACAAAATGGAAAAATAGCAACTTTTATTGATGGAAACTTATTTTCACAAAAAGGAACCCTAAAACAAGTTGGTGAAGTAATTATAGATGGTTTTGGAATTGGAGATATTTCTTCTGAAGTAATAAAAGAAAGAGAAACTCTTGCCCGTGATGGAATCATAACAATAACCAGTTTAGTGGAATATAAAACCAAAAAACTTCAAGGTGATTTACAAATAAATTCTTCTGGAATTATTTCTAAAGAAAACAAAAATATAATTCATGAAATAATAACTTCTGCTTTTTATCAATCTTTTTTAGATGCAGAAAAAATAGTTTTAAAAGATTTACAAGAAAAAATTAAAAAAATAATTAAAAAGAAAATTTTCAAAATTTTTGATAAGGAACCAATCATTGTTGTGGTGTTTTATGAAATTTAAAAACAGAAATGTTGAAAAAATTTTAGAAAATAAATTTCTTTGATTTATTATCATAATTATTCACTTAGCACTAATTGTTTTTGCATTTTTAAATATCAAAGGTTTAACTACTATTTATTCATACACTATTGGTCTTTTGTTTGGAAATTTAGCATATTCTTACTTTTTAATTGTTTTTATTTTGTGCATAATAAAATTGAGTACACCTAAAATTATGTTTATTAAAAATTT
The DNA here is from genome assembly GCF_054343435.1 of Mycoplasma sp. 5370. NCBI lineage: Bacteria > Bacillati > Mycoplasmatota > Mollicutes > Mycoplasmatales > Mycoplasmataceae > Mycoplasma > Mycoplasma sp. 5370. The sequence goes on along the minus strand of NZ_JBTGVF010000016.1, from coordinate 7,482 downwards.
CAAAATAGACTTGTTTTTAATTAGTTTATTTTTAATTTTTGTAAATATGTTTGTTTCTTTTATAGTGCTTGAAGTTGTGCAATATGAAGGCAATTTCTATTTTAGTGTGGGTGCTAATGTTTGAAATCACAATTTTCAAGAGTGATGAAATACTTTAGCTCCTGAAAAAGTAAATTCATCTTTACCAAATTTAAATCACTTGGGATTTATCAATATTTTTCTTTATTCTGTACTAAAATCCACCACTTCAGTAATAGGGGTTATTCTTGTTCCTCTTGTAGCATTTATAACTTACTTATTGGTAAAAATATTGATTTTTATGAAAAAAATGCCCAAAATTAAGAAAAATGAAAAAAATGAAGAAAAAATAGTAAAATTTAAAAAGAAAAAAATAAATCAAGAATCAACGGAGGATAAAGAAGGAATTTCAAAAGATGAAGTTAGTGTTAAGCAACATCAAGAAACTTATGACAATCAGAAAGTAATTGATGAAAATAAAGATAACCCATCTAAAAATAATTTAGACTTAAATGAAACTTTACCTTTTGAAAATCCTTTTGATTAATATATGGAAATAAAAAAAATGAGTTGAGAAGAAGCTCAAAAACACATTGAAAACGGAGTTGTTTATTTAGAATTTACAACAACTTGATGTGGAGACTGTAAAATGATGGCACCAGTGGTGCAAAAAGTTGCAGATCACTTTGATGAAAACTCAGGTTTAAAAATGATTAATGTTGATGCTGAAGAAGCACAATTATTTAGAAAAGAAGGAACTCGTTTTGAAGTTTTAAGAGTTCCTACTCACCTTGTTTTAAAAGATGGAAAAATTTTAAACAAAGGATTTGAATATTTTCCAAAAGAAGTCTTAATTGAGTGAATTGAAAACGCTCTAAAATAAGTACCTGAAGGTACTTTTTTTATTTATATTTTAGAATTTTTTTTATAAACATTTATAATTATAATTATGAAATTTTTTGAAAAACTAAAAACAAGATTATTCGGTTCAAAAGAAGATAAAGAAAAACTTAAAGAACTTGAATTAGAAAAGAAAAAAGAAAAATTAGAAAAGAAAATTGAAAAAGATTTAGAAAAGAAAATAATTAAAGAAGACAAAGTAGAAAGATACGTTGCTGGTTTAAAAAAATCCAATGTTTCTTTAACTGAAAAAATTATAAATTTACAAAATTCTTATAAAAAAATTGATGAAGAAATGTTTGAAGAATTAGAAGAAATTCTTATTATGTCTGACATTTCTTATTCGCTTGTTGAAGTGATTATTTATGAAATAAAAAAAGAAGTAAAAAGAGAAAATCTTAGTGATCCTAAATTAATAGGTGAAATTATTGCTGACAAAATTTACACAATTTATGCCAATAATTCAATAATTAACACTCAACTAAACATCGAAGAAAACCGTTTAAATATTATTTTAATGGTTGGTGTTAACGGTTCAGGAAAAACAACATCTATTTCCAAAATAGCAAAAAAATATTGTGACCAAAATAAAAAAGTTTTAGTTGCTGCTGGTGACACTTTTAGAGCTGCTGCCGTAGAACAATTATCTATTTGAGCACAAAGAGCAGGAGCGGATATTATTATGCCTAATCCAAATGAACACGATCCTGCTTCAATAGTTTATAGGTCTTTAGATAAAGCGATTGCTGAAAACTATGATTTATTAATAATAGATACAGCCGGAAGATTACAAAATAAAGTTAATTTAATGAATGAACTTGCTAAAATTAATAACATTATTCAAAAAAGAATACCGGAAGCACCTCATGAATCTTTATTAGTTATTGATGCAACTACAGGTCAAAACGGAATTTCTCAAGCTATGCACTTTAAAGAAGTAACCCCTATTTCTGGTATTGTTTTAACTAAAATGGACGGTACAAGTAAAGGTGGAATAATTCTTTCCATAAAGGAAAAACTTGATTTAGATGTTAAATTAATAGGTCTTGGTGAAAAAATGGAAGATTTAGAAGAGTTTGATTTAGATGCATTTATTTATGCTTTAACTAAAGACTTTATGAATAAGGAAAGCAATGAGTAATATCGAAGATAGAGATTTATTAATTAAATTATTCGATAAATATTCTTCATTATTAACACAAAATCAAAAACAAATTTTCCAGCTTTTTTATTTTGAAGATCTTTCATTGGCAGAAATTGCAGAAATTTGTGCCACAACAAGAAGTGCAGTTTTTGATTCATTGAAAAAAACAAAAACTAAATTAACTAAATTTTATAAAGAAATAGAGAAAGGAGAAATAGATGTTTAAACCTAATGTAAAAATAATAAAACATATAGAAAATAAGATAAAAAGTTTGAAAAAAATATCAAAAATATATTTTTGAGCAAACATTGCTTTTTCAGCATTAATTATTATCTTAAATATTTACTCTATAATTAGCGCTATTATCTATTTAGACTATGCTGCCACTGAGTTAGTTAAAGATAATTCAGAGATAGGAAGACACATAACTTCAAAAAGTCAATGAATTGAAATTTTAAAAACTCTTTCATATACTGCGATTTTTGTTGTATTTCTTATCACCATCTTTTTCCTAAGTTTATTTTTAGCTATATTTAAAACTTCTTTTCACTACAATCAATATAAAAAAGTCCAAAGACAGTTAACTTATTTACTCATAAAATATGAATCACAAGATGAAGAATATACCATTGAACAATTTAAGAAAGAATTAGAGTTAGTTGAACCTATACTAATTAACAGAAACAAAAAAAGTCTAAAAAAAGAATTAAAATCAACTCTATTGAAGAAGGTAAACTAATATGGAAATTGAAAAAAAATACAAGAAAATATATAATATTCTTTTTTCCAAAGTTTTTGTATTAAGATTTCTTTTCTTTACATTAACTTTTGTGACTTTTATTTTGGTCTTTTTAAGTTCTATGCTTACTGCTTATTTTTTAGCCGGAGTAGGAGAAAGATTTAGACCGGTATTGCCAGAACAATTCACAAACAGCGAATTTAGAAATAACTATGCAATTATAATTGCTTGATTATCTGCTTCAGGTAGTTTCATAACATCTATTATTTCTTTCTTTGCAATGCAAGCAAAATATAAAAAAAATAAAAAAGCTCTTACTACTATCAAACTAGAAAAAGCTCTTTATGATGCTAATCTTGGTCTGTACAAAAAAAACAAGCATAAAGGAGAAATCTTTTTAAAAAGATTATTTTTAATATTAAAATGAAACTATTTAGATAGAGAAAGTGATGTATCTTCAGAAACTATTCTCGCAAGTCAAACACATAAAAAATATGTATTAAAAAACCTAGAAAATATGGAAGAAAAGGAATTATTACAACTTGTAAATAAAACAAGAAACAAATATAAAAGAAAATTTATAATTTCATACTATTTATTTTTATTACTTAATATTTTAGTAATAGTTATGACTTCCTTAATGATTGTATTCAACTTATACTCATTAAGATTTAATCAATTTCCTGACATAAAAGGAACAGAAAAATCAATTTATTACTTACTAGAAATAACTTTAGCTTCTGCTTTAACAACCTTACTTACTTCTATTTCTTCCTTTTTTGCCTTTGGAGAAAAAAGAGAAAAAATTAATAGTGATATTAAAGAGTTAGAAAAAAAATTAGAAGAATTTAAAACAGTTCCAATTGAAAATCTAAATGAATGAATTGAATCTATATCAAATTATGGAGAATTATTATAAAATTTAATATAATTAAAATATGTGATTACCAATAATTCAAATTATAATTTTCTTTTTATGAAATATAGCATCTGCTGCTATTTTATATAACAGAATTAAAAAACCTTATAAAACATTTAGAAAAACTCATGTATGAGGAAAAATAGAAAAATTCAATTTACTAACTTATAACACTTATGTTTTTGCTTCATTAGGTGGTTTAGTTAATGTAATTTATCAATTATTTAATAACCATTTTTCTTTATCTGTTGCAGTTTTCTTAACATTATTTTCTACTTTAATTTATATTCTTTCTGTTTCTTTTTATAGTTTAGAAATTTATGTTTATTTTAAAGTAAAACAAAATCCTTTATGATTATATAAAGAAAAATAAAGAAAAGAGTTTTTAAAAATTCTTTTCTTTTTTTCAGTTCTTTTATAAAAACGCTTTTTGTATTATAATTATTTAGTAATTTTATTACATAACAAATAGGAGTGATATGAAAAATAAAGAAAATACTCAAGTTGAACTTACAATTAAAGAAACAAAAATTAAAAAAGTTATTGGTTATACTTCTAGAGAAAATTTCTTTATGTTTTGATTGCCTTTTATATTATTTGCATTGTTTTCAATTTTTCACGGAATAATTTATGCTATTCTTCCTTTAGAAAGACAAAATTCATATAAAATAGCATATTCAATTATTTCAGCAATAACAATTTTAATATCTATAATTTTATTGATATTTTTTATAATTAATTTTGTTAATAATAGAAAAGCTTTAAAACAATTAGGAAAAAAAGCAGGAGATGAAGAAATTCAACTTTCATTATCTAAAAACAAATCAGTAAGAATTTCTACATTAAGTAAATATTATGCTGCATTAGATGCAATTGAGCAACTTGATAAACACGAAAGATATTTAAAATGAGCTAAGAAAAATTCAAGCTTCTTCGATTTTCTTTTTGTGTTCTAAATAAAACAAATAAAATAAAAATAAAGGAATTTCCTTTATTTTTTTCTTTTTAAGATTATTCTTTTTACTATTAATAAGGTAATTATAGGGAGAATTAAAATGATTGCAATAGATAAGAAAAATAATTTTAAATATCCTTTGTTCATTTTAATCTTCATTTGATCAATTTCTGTATCTTTAACTATTTGATAACCAAAATAATCTTGTATATCATTTGTTCTTTTTTTTCTAGCTATTGTTAATGTTGCTCAAATAACTATGTTTCCCAAAATAATTAAAGAAAGAATTATTGAAAGTAATTGTGGATTAGGACTTAAAGCACTAATTCAAGCTTTAAAATTTAAAAATATATCGTGATAATTTTTATCTTTAAAATATCATATAAATAAGGTAAAAATTCCCATATAAAAAATAGAAAACACTAAAAATCAATTGTGATGAATTTGTTGTTTTATTAGTTTTTTATACAGCTGAGCTATAAATGTAGGAATAGCTTGTGTATTTTTTTCTAATTCTATTCTATAAAATTTTAAAGCTTTTTTAATAGAAGAAAATTCAATTAACTTCATTATAAATTTAAAAAAAGAATATGATAATAAACCAACAGGAATAATCAATCAACTTCAACTATAATCTCTATCAACAATTTTCATTGCTTTAAAACTATTTGTTGCAATAAGTGTTATTAAAATAGAAATTATTAATATCATTATTGAATAAAATAAAATCATAGATAGTATTATTTTGTTTTCAAGAGCGAAAATTTTATAAGCACCTGTGGGAATTACATTTTCAGGATCTTTATAACTGTTTTTATATTTTAACTGTCTTTTGTCTGTTTCTGCAACTTTAAAATGAGTAAATCTAACGGTTTCAGTATTATTTAATGGTGTTATTTTCATTATTTTTTACCACCATTGTTGTCAGTTTTTAAAATTGCTAAAAATGCTTCTTGTGGTACTTCTACAGAACCAATTGCTTTCATACGTTTTTTTCCTTCTTTTTGTTTTTTTAGAAGTTTTTGTCTTCTGGTCGGATCTCCACCATATAATTTTGCTGTAACATCTTTTCTATAAGCTTTTATTGTTTCTCTAGCAATTACCTTTGAACCAATTACCGCTTGAACAGGAACTTCAAAGGATTGACGTGGAATAACTTCTTTTAACTTTTCAGTTAGTTCTCTTCCTTTATTATAAGCAAAATCTTTGTGTACGATCATTGAAAGAGCATCGACTTTATCTCCATTTAAAAGGATGTCTAGTTTAACTAAATTTGATTCTCTATATCCAATTAATTCATATTCAAAAGAAGCATAACCTTTAGAAATAGATTTTAATTTATCAAAAAAATCAAAAATTATTTCTACTAAAGGTAATTCATAAATAACTCTTCTTCTATTGGCATCTATAAATTCAATATCAACATAAGTTCCTCTTTTATTTTGTGATAATTCCATAATAGAACCTACATAATTTTCAGGAACTATAATTGATGCTTTAATATAAGGTTCTTCGATTTTTGAAATAAATGTTGGATCAGGTAAATTAGAAGGATTAGCAATAATTTCCATTGAACCATCAGTTTTATATACATGAAATTCTACAGAAGGAGCAGTAGCTATTAAATCAATATTGAATTCTCTTTCTAATCTTTCTTGTAGTATTTCCATATGAAGCATTCCAAGAAATCCAATTCTATAACCAAAACCAAGAGCTTTTGAGGATTCTGGTTCAAAAGTTATTGAAGAATCTGATAAAGAAATTTTTTCTAAAGACTCTTTTAATAAATCATAATCCTTTCCATCTATTGGATAAAATCCTGTATAAACAACAGGTTTTAGTTTTTTATAACCTGGTAAAGCACTATCTGCTGGATTATCAACTAAAGTAATGGTATCTCCTACAGAAATATCCTTAGCATCTCTAATAGAAGCAGCAATTCAACCAACTTCACCAGAAACTAATTCTTCTTTTTTTAATTCAGCAGGAGTTCTAACCCCTAATTCAACCACGTGAAATTTTTTTCCTGAAGAAAATAAAAAGAAATTATCTCCAACTTTAATTTTTCCTTCTACAATTCTTACTAAAAGAACAACTCCTTTATATGGATCAAAATAAGAATCAAAAATTAAAGCTTTTAAAGGTTTATTATCATCTGCTTCTTTAGGTGCGGGAATTTTACTAATTATTGCTTCTAAAACTTGATCAATATTTTGACCAGTTTTTGCAGAAATAAGCACACTTTCATCAGCGGGGATTCCAATAACATTTTCAATTTCTTTTTTAACCCTTTCTGGATCGGCAGAAGGTAAATCAACCTTATTGATTATTGGAATGATTTCTAAGTTATTATCAATTGCCAAATATACATTAGCTAATGTTTGAGCCTCTATTCCTTGTGTAGCATCAACAAGAAGTAAAGCTCCTTCTGTTGCTGCTAACGATCTAGAAACTTCATAAGTAAAATCAACATGACCAGGAGTATCAATCAAATGAAAAGTAAAATCCTTGTACTTTAGTTGTACAGCGTTTAATTTTATTGTAATTCCTCTTTCTTTTTCCAAGTCCATTGAATCTAAATGTTGAGTTTTTAATTCCCTTTTAGCAACAGCACCAGTTAATTCCAGTATTCTATCAGCTAATGTTGATTTTCCATGATCAATGTGTGCAATTATACAAAAATTTCTTATATTTTCTTTCTTCATATTTATAAATTTTACAATATTTTTGTAAAACAAATATTAAAAAAGATATTAAAACAGAAATAAAATGTCACCCCCCATTCCCAATATAAAATGTCACTTTT
>NZ_JBTGVF010000015.1:0-22957 GCF_054343435.1 Mycoplasma sp. 5370 | reverse complement strand
ATATATATTATGAAGATTTTTCATTTAATTTATTAAAAGAAATTAATGAAAATAATAAAAAAATTTCTATTTTATTATTTAAAAAAATTCTTGAAATAGAAGGAAAATTGAAAAGTCAAATTAGCAATTATATAGCAATGTGTATGAAGATATATAAAGATGAAAAAAAATTAAAAGTTGACGAAAATTGAAAAATATTTTTGCAAAATTATAAGCCAAAAGAAAATTTTGAATTTATTATAAGTGAAAACGAAAGAAAAAAAATTTATTTTAAATATCACACTAAAACAAATAAATTTTTATATTTTATTGATGGTAAAAATGAGATATATGAACTTAATTATAAATGTTTAAATAATAATATATGTATAAACAATATATTACATAAATTAAATCTACAAAAAAAAGAAAAGAAAAATTTATTATATAAACTACAACAAAAAGCATTTGAAATAAAGGAATTTAAATTTTTAATGGAAAAAATAAAAAAATATAAAGATTGCAATTATATTTGAAGAGATATAGAAAAATTTGAATTAGGAACTTTAATTTCTTTATTTAAAATAGTAAGCGAATTTGGAAAAAATAATAATTTTATAAATTTAATTTTTCCTAAAAATTGATCAATGGCAAAAATAACTGCATTTTTTAATTTTTTGCAAAAATTAAGAAACCATATTGCTCACCAAAAAAATTTACAATATTTTTATTTATTAGAACTAGAAGATGAATTTTTAAAAAATTTTAAAAAAATAAATAAAATCATTTTTTATTCTGATTTAAAATATTTACTTAAAATAAAAAATTTATTCGGTTTACCATATAGATTTGATATTTTTATTACCAAAAATGGTCTTCAAACTACTTTTAATAGTTTATTTGATAAAAAAATAAAACAAATTTTAAATTTTTTGTAAAAATATGTTAGAATTATTATGTATTGGAAAAAGCCGCCAAGGTGCGGGTATTTAGAGATATTTAAAAATTCTCTATCTAAGCGAAGAAACCGCTTTAAAAAGCGGTTTTTTTGCACTTTTTTCATTAAAACAGACTTAAATTAAAAAAATATAAAAAATCAAAAAACAGAAATTTTTCAATTCTTTTTTAACTTTTTTAATTTAAATGATCATTTTTCTTTAATTTCTATTGAAATTTACAACGAATAAAAAAGTTTATTTTTTATAAAAATAATAAAAAAATAGTAAAATGTAGAAGATGTTTTAATTTAATCAAGGGAGAAAAATGAGTATTACAGATAAAAGATCAAAATTGATCGCTACAATCGGTCCTTCTACTCAGGACTATAAATTATTAAAAAAACTTGTTGAAAATGGAGTTACTACAATTAGAGCAAACTTTTCACATGGTGATTTTGAAGAACAAAATGCAAAATTTGAAAATGCTAAAAAAATAACTAAAGAGTTAAACATTCCAGTTTCTATTTTACTTGATACAAAAGGTCCAGAAATTAGAGTTGGAAAAATGAAAGATGGAGCTCAAGTTATTGAGGCGAATTCAGAAGTAACAATTTTAACAAATGCAAATGATTTTAAAAACTTTGAAGGAACTGCAAAACAATTTTCTGTTTCATATGAAATGGATAAAGATTTAAAAGCAGGTGACAGAGTTCTATTTGATGATGGTAAACTGCAATCAGTTGTTAAAACTGTTAAACCAGGAATAGTTGTTGTTAAAATGGTTAACACTCACAAATTAAAATCAAATAAAAGAATTAATTTACCAGGTGTTGAATTTTCATTACCATTCTTAGCTGAAAAAGATATAAATGATGTTAAATTTGGTATTGAAAAAGGTGTAAACTACATAGCAGCATCTTTTGTTAACTCAGCAGCAAACGTACAAGAATTGAGAAAATTATTAAATGATAATGGTGGTTCTCACATTCAAATTATTTCAAAAATTGAATCACACGTAGGTATTGAAAGAATTGATGAAATCATTGCTGAATCAGATGGAATTATGATTGCTAGAGGAGATTTAGGTTTAGAAATCCCTTATCAAGATGTTCCATATCACGAAAAAAATATTATTAGAAAATGTAGATTAGCTGGTAAACCAGTTATTGTTGCTACACAAATGTTAGATTCAATGGAAAATTCACCACAACCTACAAGAGCAGAAGTAACAGACGTTTATTGAGCAACTGAACTTGGAGCTGATGCTACTATGTTATCAGGGGAATCAGCACAAGGTAACTACCCATTAGAATCAGTTCAAGTTATGTCAACTATTAATAAAAGAGCTGAAAAAGAATTTTATAATAAATTATTCTATAGAGTTCAATTAGCTACTATTGCTAAAGCTTCTTCAGGTAAAAGAGCAGAAATTGCTCATAAACTTGCACATTTAACAGCAGAAAAAGACATTAGATATGCAATTGTTTTATCAAGAACAGGGGAACTATTAAAAATGGTTGCTAAATTTAGACCAAATACAGCAATTATTGGTATTTTAGATAATGAAAAAATGATTGGTGGATTTGGAGTTACTTCTTCAGTGTTTACATCATTAGATTCAATTAAATTATTTAAAGAAATCAAAAATAACCCATCTAAAGCAAAAGAAGCTTTAAAACCATATGGTGCAAATAAAGGTGATAAATTTGTAATTGTTGAAAATGACAAAATTACTGAATTCACATACTAAGTATTAAATTTTAAATCTTTTCTGTAATAAGGAAAGATTTTTTCTTTATTTAACTAAAAAACAGTAAAAAAATATAATTATTAATAATTTTTATCTTTTTTAACAAAAAAAAAAAAAACAGTAGTAAAATTAAATATAAATAAAGGTTATTTAGAATATTTTTCATATTTAGGGGGCAAAAATGAGAAATTTTTTAAAACAAGCAAAAGTTAAAAAAACAATTGCTATTTTAACAACTTCAATCACTCTTCCACTTGTTGGATCTGGTTTATATTTTGCTGCAACAACTGATTCTGCTAATGCAAAAGAAAAATCTAAATTATTAAAAGACAATATAGTTTCTCTTAATACAGGCACCAATCTTGATTTTAAAGATGGAATTTTTTCTCATAGAGATAATAATCAAAAAATTAAAGAAATTAAAAAAGAAAATGAAAAATCAAATGTCGCATCATCAGACAATGATTCGGAAAAAGAAAAAGATAAAGAAAAAAATGTAAATAAAGATGAACCTAAAAAAGAAGATATTTTAGTTTCCCCACCTAAAAAAGAAACACCTCCACCACCAGAAAAACAACCACAACCCGAACCAGAACCTATTAAACCAGATGAAACAGAAGTTGAAAAACCAAAAATTTTAGATATTAACGTTAATAATAAAGTGGTTCCAGAAACACCTAAAGAAGATGAACAAAAACCTCCTGCAATTGTGCCAGAAGAACCAAAAACACCTGAAAAACCTATAGAAAAACCAAAACCTGAACCAGAAGTTCCTGTTATAATCGAAGAACCCACTATACAACCTAAACCAGTAGAAAAACCCATAGAAACACCAAAACCCGAACCTGTGAAACCAAATCCAAATGATAAAAATATTGAAATTATTCATTTTGAAAATACAGACATTGTTGCTCATGTTACAAGACCAAGAGAAAGAGTTTTACATAAAGATGATATTGATAAAAAAATAACTAATAGAATTCCTTATGTATCCGATATTACCCCTAAAATAGATTCTGTAGAAGTTACATCTGAATTGAAATCAGTAAATGCTAAAAGCGCAATTAAAGCATTGACAAGAACTTTTAATGAAAATGAAAGAGCAATGCTTAAAACAGAAAATACTGATTTATTTAAAATATCAGATTATATTAGACAAAACATTAGTTATTATGAAGTTCTTTTTGATAAATTTAGATTATTAATAGAAAACGGGGATAAAGTTAAAGAATTTTTAACAGAAGAAGGACAAAAAAAATATCCAGAACTTAAAAAACTTACAGATAAAAATGAAAAATATGCAAGAATTTTAGCTTATATTGATCCAAATAAATTTACTAAAACATCAGATGCTGTTGATGATTTACTTGGAAAAGGTTATGTTATAAATCCAGAAAACAGAAATGTTTATATAGATGCAAACGGACAAATTAATTCATATGCTTTTGATCCTTTAATTAATGGAGTGGTAGCAACAAGAAAAAGAGACAATTCTGAAAAAAGAGTTTTTGGTTATTCAAGTCAATGAAGTCGTTCACCTGAAGATGTTAGAAATGGTGTTTATCCTGGTTGAACTAAAAAAGATGTTACATACAAATATGCAAGTTACAACGTTACAAAAAGCGATGGATTTACTATTAGTGAACTAACAAGAGATGAACCAATTCAAGGAAAAAGAAATAAAGGATTAGTTGTAGAAATAGATGCTTCCAACAATAGTGGATACGCTAAAACATTACAATTTATTAGACAAGCAAAAAGTAATGGTTTAGATATAACTTCTTATAAAATTATTAATATAGGAACTAAAGATGCAAATCAAAAGTTTTATGATATTTTCAAAGCACTTCCTGATAAATTGCCACAACTAGAGTTATATTTTGAAACAAATAATACATCTGCTTTAATTGCTTTAGAAAATAAACAAATTGATGAATTATCTTTATATACTTCTAAAACTGTTCATTCTGATTCTTGAAATATCAATCCTTTAGCTTTAAGAAATGTTGCATTTGTTAATACTTTGGATTATAATGTAAGTAGTGAATATGCTGCTGGTGTTAGAGTATTTTCTAGAATTGTGTTTGATACACTTTCTTTTGAAGAATCTGATTTAGGAACTTCTTACAAAGATTTAACAAGAATAAATGATGGTTTAAGAATGGCATATTTTGTTCGAAATAACGAAGGAATTTTCCAAAGTGGTTTTGGTCCAGGTTTAGATCCAGATCATAATGAAGGTGGAAATAGTTATCCTTTAGGTTTAGATTTTAGTAGAGCACCATCTATTAAATCACTAAGAGGTTTAAAATTCTATGATATCCATAATTCAAGTAATGGTTTAAGAAAACTAAAAAGAATAAATTTCTATAATAATAGTGATACTTACGAAATTGATGCGGATGAATTAAACAATGCACAATGAGCTGATATTTTAGATACAACTTCACCACCCCCACCAAGAAGTAAAATATCATTTTCAAATGGAAGCACCACTAGAAATCTAAAAATAACAGCAAAAAATGGAATAAGTTCATTAAGTGGTGAAGGTGTTAGAAATTTAAATGTTTTATTAAACTGAAACGATGGAAATTTTGACACTAACACAAGAATTTATGTACAAAAAAATAATGCCGCCCTTTTTGGACAATTAAAATCTTTAGGTAAAAATGCAATTTACGAAAGCGATAACCCAATAAGATTTAGTTAGGAGAAACTAAAATGAAAAAAAGAAAAATATTTATACCCCTAATATTAACTGCAACAAGTGTTTTAACTTTTGTTTCTTGTAATGAAACTAAAAATCCTTCTAATGTAAAAAATCCAGATTTAAGACAAGATCCAGAAGAAGGAAAAAATCAAGAATTAAAAACTATTGCTGATTCAGTTAATATTGAATATAAATCATATAAACAATTTCCACCTCAAACAGATAGAAAACAAGTTTACTTTACAGATTTACAAGATTTTGATAATGATGTTAAATTTACTTTTAGTGGAAAAGATTCAGATAAAGTAACTGCTAAAATTATTAATTTTAAAGTAGAAAGAGATGCAAACAATACATCTATTTCCAACAGAACTGGTAATGGTACAATTGTTTTTGAATTTTCTTTAAAAAGCGATCCAAAAATTAAATATCAAAGAGAAATAAAGGTTTCCGGTTTTGCAAGCAATCCTTTAAATGCTGGTAGTGATGGTAGAATACCAAGTGCACTTAAAAAAGAAGACAATCAAGAGTTTTTAAGTAAATATTTTCCAGCAGATCAAGTTGTTAGATTTAATTTAGATAATGATGATTATATAAAAACTTTAAAATTACAATTAACAAATGGACAAAATAATTTTGATGCTAAACAGTATAGACCAGATTTACATATAACAGATTCAGAGAAAACTAGTTTTGATTCAAAAGCAAAAGAAGCAAAGATAGATACATATGATAATGCTCTAATTAAAGGATTTACTCTTCCTTCATACGGAGATAATGGTGAATATAAAGGTTTAGAAATTTTTAATAAACCAGAAGTACCAAAAGGTCCTTCATGATTAGATTCTGCTCATAGAGATGAAAATAAAATAGTTGGTATCCCAAGATACTTACCTAATGAAATGTACAAAAAAATCGCTCTACAAACATTTCATGTAACTTTTAATAACAGAGATGAAAAAGAGCAAAATGTTTTACATCCAACATCTGGAACAATGTGAATTATGGATTATCAGAAAAAAGATGATAATAAATATCCTACAAAATGATATTTTGGAACAAATGTTCATGTTGCTGATGCTTTAACAGATAAAACTGCTTCAATAGGTTTTGGTCGTTTAAATCCAGATGCAGGTATAAAAACTGTATTTAAATTACTTGGTTTTGATGAAAACTTTACTCAATTTGGTTTCCCATTAGATACTAACAATAAAACAGATTGACCAATAAAAGTTGTATTTTCTGGAAAAGATTTTCTTAAAAAAGATCCAAAAGATTATTTAATTGATAAGCAAAAAACAGAATTTGCAGATAAAAAAGAATTCATAGATTTTGCTGTTCTAGAAATAGATTTTGAAAAATTAAAACAACAAGTAGGAGAAAACGGTTCATCTATTACAAGTGGAAATAAATCATATGAATCAAGTAAAATAACAGAATTATTTAACAATAAAGCAGAACTTGCTAAACTATTTACAAATGATTATGCAGAAAAACCAAATGATCAAATTAAATTTTTAAAAAAATCTTATTTAAAAGATTATTCACAAATTGATTTTCCTTTAGATTCTTCAAAATTAAATGATTATTATAAAGATAAAGATTCATTATACATTTTAGGTTATCCACTTGCTATTCAAGATTTTTATTTAAAAGAATATGAAGATGCAGATCAAATTAAAAATAAAAAAAATGACTTTAGTTTATGAGTAAATGCAGAAACTGAATTATTCCCTACAAATTCTTCATCTCAAAATGATAATCCAAAAGGCAAAAAAGGAAATTTCCTTTCTTATTCACTTGGTTACAGAACCTTTACAGATAAACCTGGAGTTGTAGATGAATTTATAAGTGCAACAAGACTTGGAAAAGATTTATATACAGACTCAGAGAAAAAACAATGAGTTGCTTCTGGATTAGCTTATACTCCAAGATTTTATGTTCCATATGGAGGTGCTTCTGGCTCTTCAGTTAGAAATGATAAAAATGAACTTGTTGCTGTATTTCACGGAGCTAATGGAAGTGCAAAAACAGGTTTAGCTGCTGCTTTTAGATCAGAAGGTTATGACTTTAAAGGTGCATATGGAACAGGAGATAATGCTTATCATTTACCACAATATGATGTAATTTATGGTGGCGGTAAAGATCAACAAAAATCTTATAGAGAAGAATTAAAAAAACTTTATGGAAATGATTCTAGTTTTAAAACAAACTTATTTTCACAAGGTTTAGATCACATAGAGGAGGGATTTGCTTTTGACAATAGTTCAACAACAGAAACAGGAAAATAGTAAGAAGAAGACAAAATTAAACAAAAAAGATTGATTGTTTGATACATTAAAATATTCTTTAGTAGCTTCAGTTTTTTTTGGATTATTATTTATTCTTCTTTTTTACAAAAAAACAATTTTAGGAATAGAAGATTACTTTTTAATATTTAATTCAACGCAAGCAATAAGACAATACAATTTTCTAATAATTACTAAAGCTGTTATATTATTTTTTGTTTTCTTCTATTCGATTATAAAAAATTATATAAATTTAGTTTTTCATAAAGAATTAATTAAGATTTACATTCCTTGATATATTCTTTATTATTTATTTTCACTTGCTTCATTTATATTATTTTTTACTTTTGATCCATACTCAAATATCACAAAAGATATTGTTTATAAATATTTTTGACTTCTGTTTATTTTAGTTCCATTAGTTATTTCCAACATTGCAAATTACTTTTATTTTTACTTTACAAAGAAAAACAAAAATAAAATTGGAAATAATAAATTATCTTCTATCATTGTTTCATCAATTGCACAAACTTTATTTTTATCAGGTTATATAACAACTTTTTGATTATTAATTGAACCAGTTAAAGAAACAGGAAATGCCTTTATTTTAGATAAAAGTCAAATTTATCTTTTTATGGAACAATTATTTTCAGTAAAAACAGCACTAAATGTTGTTTATATGATTGCTATTATTTTAACAATAACTATTTTAGTGATAGGAATGAATTTTCCAAAAATTCAATTTTTATTAAAAAAAGAATACAATCATTTATATTTTAAAAGTCAAATTATTTTATATTTAAGTTCTTTATTTGCTTTAATTATTTGATTTATATTTATTTTAATAAAAACACAAAAAAATACAGATGTAATTTCTTCAAGTAAAGAACATAGTTATATTGCTTTATCAGTTCAAATAATATTTGTTTTAATTGTTAGTGCACTATATTTTGTGGTAAATTTATTAAAACCACTGCAACCTAAAGGTAAAATTAATCCTTCATTTTACTTTGTAGTAGTACAACTATTAATTTGATTATCAGTAATTATTGCAGTTCGTTTTTCTACTGAATTATTGATAAATTCTATTATTTTAATTGTTTCATCAGTTATTTCAACAATTATTTCACTGTTTTATTTAATTTATATTAAAAATATCAGTTTCTATATGATTTTATTAACATTTGTGTTTTTAGGAGCAATTAGTTTATTACTTTTTGTTTCTTCACTAAATACCATTTTAATTGAAAAACAAAATTATGCTTTATCTTCATTTAATATTAATTTTACTATGAATGAAATTCTAATTATCTTTATTATTACAGTATTATCAACATTTTTAATTAGCTTACTGATTGATTCTGGAATTACTTTAGTTAAAATTCTCAATTACAATAATAAAAAAACCGATAAGAAAGGAACTAAATAATGAAAAAACTATTTAAGGAAAAACAAAAAGAAAAAGTAAATAAAAAAGAAGAACAACAATTGATGATTCCTTTTTATGATGTAGAACAACAATATAAAGAAATGGAAAAATCCGATAAATTTATTTCATATCAAAGATTAATGTCTTCTTTATTATTGACTACTGGATTAAGTTTTGATAGTGATATTGTAAAAGAATATGTTGCTAATTATGAAAAAGCAATAGTTAAAAAATATGACTTAGTTTATTTAGATTTTATCCTTTCATTTGGACTTAGTGATAAATTTGGATCTAAATTCTTTGTTCCAATTTTAGTTAAAGATATTAGTTCTAATAATGAACACATTAATTTTAAATTTTCAGAAGATTTAGCAAAAGAAAACTTTTTAGTTAAATTAAATGAAGCAATTAATGATTTAATAGCAAGAAATTTATTTGTTGAATTTCTTCCTGGAATCATTCTTTATTTTTCTCAGCAATCAAAATCATTAAAATTAGTTTTTAAAATCAATTATGCTGCTAGAATAAAGAAATAATATGCACTTAAAGAAAATTGTTCAAAAAAAGAACAACTTAGAAAAAATTAATTTAAAAGCTAATAGCGAGAAAAATATTTTATTAATCACAATTGTAAAATTAAACCAAAAACTGAGATTTTATATTGATAATGCTTTTTTAACAAGAGAATCAATTAGACACCTAAATGACAAATATAACATCCAAAATCCTTTTATTGTTGAAAATAAAACTGCTAAAATTACTTCTAAAATAACCTCTATTTTTTCCAAATCATTAGCAAAAGAAAAGGAATTATGAATTTATTTAAAAGAAGAACAAAAATATTCTACCGACTCTTATTCAAGATACGAAAACATGATTTTAGAAAATGTTAAAAAGAAAAAAATTGATTTTATTGCCATTGGAAAAAAAGCAGAAGAATTTTTAGAGCAAAATAAACTTAATGTTTTAAAAACTTTTGATTTAGATGATAATAGTAAAATAAGAACAATTTCAACTTTAATTAAATTTTTATATGAGCAAGAAAAATATAAAAAAGTTAATTTTGTTTTAAACTCTAATAAAAATTATAAAAGTTATTTCACTATCTTACCTATTGAAGATTTTGAAATGCATAAATTAATAAATACAAGTGAAAAAAACCTACCAAAAGATTTATTTGATTTTAATATTTATCCTAATGTTGCCGAATATGTGCAAAATAGTATTGATATTTATATCGAAAATGTGGTGCAATCACTAATTATTGAATCATTATTTTATAGTGCTAAACTTAATTTAGTAAGGGTAAATAAAATCCTTAAAGATTTAGAGAAAGAAATTAAATTTACAAAAAGAAAAATTATTAAAATTAAAAGAGAAAATGAAATTGAAGAAATTATAATGCTAACTAAAAATAACGGAAATTTCTCTGTTTTCAATAAAGGAGAAAGTAATGAAAAATAATCTTAATTTATATAGTATTACTATCAATTTTATTGATAACTCAATTTTAAAAGTATGAAATAGTTCTTTAGAATTATATTTTAAAGAAGAATTCAAATGAAATGAAATTGAAAAAAAATCTTTAGCTTGTTTTGAACAAATTTTAATTAAAATCAAAGAAAAAAATAAAGAAGAAAAATATCTGTTTCTTAAAAATGCTAATTTTATAATTTTAGATAATGAAATAATTATTAATTCATTAAATGAACAAGAAATTTATAAATTATCTAAAGAAAAAAATAATGATTCTGCTTTAATTAAAAAGCAAAAAAAAGAGTTAGATTTAATAAAGTCACTAAATAAACTTAGTTTCAATTTAGATAATACAATAAAAGAAAAAGAATTGATTTTTTCTCTTTATAAAGCAGAAGTAATAAGAGAAATTAATTTAAGAAAGGTGAGTGAAAATGAAAAAGAATAAACATCAAAAATATAAATTATTAGCTTCTTCTGCCTTGCCTTTGTTAGCAATTCCTGCAGTATTTTTTACAAGTGCAGATCCAAATGAAAACAATTCTGGAACAAATGATAAAGAAAAACCGCCTGTTAAAAAACAAGTAAGTCCTGAATTTTCAAAGTTTGCAAAACTTGCAACAGACACAGTAAAAACTGGTTTAGAAAATGCTATTGATATTGCTATTTCTAATATTGAAGATGAAAAAAATAAACTAAAAAAAGATGAAAAAATTTCTTTTGAAGATCGAGCAAAAAGAAATTACTATTTTGAAACACTTATAAACTTTTTAAAATCTAATAAAGCAAAAATGGTTAGTGCACCAAATGAAAATAAATTGCACGTTACTTTCCCAAATGTTTTTTCACAAAAAAAGGCTTTTAAAAAAGGTAAAGTAACTTTTCAAGGAAAAACTTATGAAGATGTAATTTTCACAACAGATTCAGACAATACTAACTATACTACTGCTTTTGGTTCACAAGGAAAACAAGAATCTGTTTCAGAAGAAGGAAACTATTATACAACTCCCGATATTACTGGATATTTAAAAAAATATACAGATTCTTTAAAAGAAAGAATTACTGATATTTTCTATGATCCAAAAGATATTCCAGAAATTGAGTTTAATCCCGAAACCATTTCTAAAGATGATGGTAGTTCAGTTAGCGCACTTGTTGCAAAACCACCAAAAGATTTTAAAACTTGAGATGATTATTTTAAAAGTAAATACGAAGATAGATTTACTGTCTTTGATTTAGAACAAAACAAAGTTGAAGAACCACAAGAAGATCAACAGCAAAAGAAACCAGATGATGATAACTCAATTCCAGAAATCCCTACTCTTGATGATGTTGATACAAAACCAAGCGATCAAATCGTTGATGTAAAACCATATAATCCTAAAGAATATATCGAAAAATTACCTATTTTAGGACCGGAGGTTTTAACTAAAAATTTAGATAAAGAAGTATCACAAATAGCATCTGAATTTGAAGCAAATCCAATTAGCGAAGATTTCTTTTTCTTCAATAACCCAATTAATACACGTTTTGAATATAAAGTTACTGCTGTAGAAAAAGATACTAATAGTGATAATTACGTAGCAACAATTAGAATCCAAGATCAAGTAAAACCAGAATATGTAAGATTATATAAAACCTTTATTACAATTCCTGGAAATAAAGGTTTCCATAAAATTTATCAAGAATACGTTGCTTCAGTAAGAAAAATCTTTGTTAATCTTTATAAAGCTCTAGAACTAGATGAAAAAATCGATGTTGATAAATTAGAAAGCAATCAATTAAAAACAAGATTACTTACAATGATTAATGTTGTGACACAAGAGTTATATTATAGTAAAACTTTTGTTGATAAACAATCACAAATTCTTACAGCAATTAGTGTTGAATTAAATAAAAATTTAAATGATCAATCTGCTATTGAAGATGGATTAAATTTATTAGATATCCAATTAATTTCTTCACTTAAAACTTCTAGAATTCAATTTAGAGAGTTTTACTCAATTTTACCTGAAGGTTATGAAAAAGAATTAAATAGATATCAAGAGTTATTAAAAAGAGAAGATTTATTAACAAAAGTTAATGCTAAATTTAAAAAATATAATGCTAATACTGATGTTATTAATAAACTTTTTGAAAATATGCGAAAAGATGTTTCAATTCTTAAAAAGCACGCAGGAGCAAAAACTTTTAATACCCTTAAATGATATGAAGAATATTTAAGTTTATTAAATAAAATTGCAAAACAATTTAATGTTGTTAAAGAATTTTTAAAAGATGAAAAAGCAGGCGATGATCAAAAAGTAGAAGAAGAAAATTCTAAAAACTTTAATAAAGAATATACCTTAGCAAACCAATTATTACAACAAGAATTTAAATCCCAAAACTTATTTTTAACTGTAATAGGAACTATTTTAGGATTTTCAGGTTCAGGAGCATTAGCTTTAGGAGTTGCTAATAAAGTAAACTCAAAAAATAAACATAATAAATCAGTTTCCAAATCAAATATAGCAATAATTATATTATCTTCTATTGTTATAGTATTTGCTTTAGCATTAATTTTATTTGGAACAATAGGAGGAATATAATATGCAAAAGAAAAACCCAATCATTACAGCTATTTTTGACTATATTGTTGAAGTAACTGGTGATTATGATTATAAACAGAGACAAAATTTTACAACAAATGAATTTCCAGAAGCAAGAATGATGGTAGTAAGTGCAACAGACTCTAAAGCATTTTTACTTGTTGATAATAATGTTCTTGAAAAACTTAAGATAGGACAAGAAATTATTGAAGTGCAAATTGAAAATGAAGTTGAAACTTCTTATTCTCATTTTGGGAAAGTTTTAGATATTCACGGAAACGAAATTTTCCCTTCTAAAGGAAAAATTGAAGGAAATTCCTTTTCAAGAAAAAGCAAAATTTTTGGTGATGCTCATAATTTAATGACTGTTAAAACCTTAAATGAACAACTTTATACAGGGATTATAGCAGTTGACTTACTTATTCCAATTGGTAAAGGACAAAGACAATTAATTATCGGTGATCGTCAAACAGGAAAAACTCATCTTGTAGTTAATACAATTATTAATCAAGCAAAAAACAATGTTAAATGTGTTTATGTAGCAATTGGACAAAAAAGAGAAGATATGGCAAGATTATACGAAACACTACAAGAATATGATGCTTTAGATAATACAATTATTATTGATGCTCCTTCTACAAGTGCTTATCAACAATATTTAGCCCCATATATTGGAATGGCACATGCTGAAAACATTTCACAGTATGATGATGTTTTAATTGTTTTTGATGATTTAACTAAACATGCTAATATCGTTAGAGAAATAGCTCTTTTAACAGATAAACCTGTTGGAAAAGAAGCAATGCCAGGAGATATGTTCTTTGCTCACTCTTCTTTACTTGAAAGAGCAGGTTCCTTTGTTGGTCGTCAAACAATAACAGCTTTACCAATTTTAAAAACAGTTGATGGTGATATTACTAGTTTAATTTCATCAAACGTTATTTCTATAACAGATGGACAACTTGTAACAAGTGCTGATTTATTTAGTAGTGGTAGATTACCAGCAATTGATATTGATTTATCAGTATCAAGAACTGGTAGTTCAGTTCAATCAAGAACTATCACCAAAGTAGCTGGAGAAATAGGAAAAATTTTCCGTGCTTATAAAAGACATTTAAAACTTGCAATGTTAGATTATGAATTTAATAAAGAAACAACAAACCTTTTATATAAAGGAAAAATGATTGATAAAATGTTTATGCAAAGAGGTTATTCTTTATACTCACAAAGATTTGTACTCTTAATGTCTAAATTAATTTTATGAGGAACTCTTAAAGGAATTAAAGAAGAGCAAAAAGCAATGAACTTCTTAAATGTTTTAATTGATGCTAATAAAGATGCAAAAGAAATTTTTGAAAAAATCATCAATAATGAAACTTATGATGAAAACATTACCAAAAGTTTCTTCTCTTATGCTTTACTGCAATATTCAAGAAAATTAAAATTAAATTGAGAAATTGAAGTTGAACACAAATTTATTGATTTTAGCGAAGCTGAAATGGAACAACTTTTAAAATTAACAGGAGATAGATAATTATGAATGGAAAAATAATTAAATTTTGAACTGATGTAGTAGAAATTGAATTTAGTGAAGGAAATTTACCAACTTTAAATACAATTTTAACTTTACATGAAGGCAAGACATACTTACTTGTAAAAAGACTTGTTAATAATAAAGTTGTTAGAGCAATTATTATTTATTTATATAAAGAAATTTCTGTCGGAGAAGTTGTAGAAAATACTCAAAAAAGTTTTATGGTACCAGTTGGTTCACAAGCTCAAAACAATATTTACAGTTTTGAAGGAAAACCTTTATTAAGTGATCGTTATACTTTTCCTAAATATGTTGAAATGAATTCCACAATTAATCGTGAAAGAGTTCTTGATTCTAAAATCGAAATAATTGAAACAGGAATTAAAGCAATTGACTTTTTTATGCCAATTATTAAAGGTTATAAACTTGGAATTTTTGGTGGTGCTGGAGTTGGTAAAACAGTTTTAATGAAAGAAATTATTTTTAATGTTAATAAAAATAGTGAATCAACTTCTAATATTTTTATTGGTTCTGGAGAACGTTCAAGAGAGGCTATTGAATTATTTAATGAACTTGAAAGTTCTAATTTAATGCAAAATTCTTCAATGTATATTTCTAAAATGAATGAATCTCCTGGAGCTAGAATGTCAATTGTACCAATAGGAATCACAGCTGCAGAATACTTAAGAGATGTAGAAAAGAAAGATGTATTATTATTTATAGATAATATTTATCGTTTTGTGCAAGCGGAAAATGAAGTAAGTGCATCTTTAGGAAAAAAACCATCAGTTGGTGGTTATCAATCAACCCTTGAAAGTGATGTTGCCCATGTTCAAGAGCGTTTATTTAAAAACGAAAATGCTGGAATAACATCATTTCAAACAGTATTTTTACCTATGGATGATATAAGCGATCCTTCTGCTGTTGCTGTGTTTAACCACTTAGATGGTAACCTAGTACTTTCTAGAGCACAAACAGCAAAAAACATTTTCCCTGCTTTTGATCCACTTGCTAGCTCTTCTAATTCAGTAGATGCTAAAATTATAGGAGAAGCACATTTTAATGCAATAGTAGAAGCAAAAAGAATTTTAAAAACATACAAAGATTTAGAAGATGTTATTTTAATTTTAGGATTCGATGAATTAGATGATGAAAGTAAAAAAATTGTCAAAAAAGCTTTACAATTGGAAAACTTTTTCTCACAAAATTTCTTTATGACTGAACATTTTACAAAAGAACCTGGAACATATGTTCCTTTAGCAGATACTGTAAATTCAGTTATTAGAATTATTAATGGTGAATATTTAAATCAAAGTCCTGAAATCTTTAGTTATGTAGGATCAAACTTAAATATTCCTACCGATAAAGAACTTGGACTTAAATAAAGAAACTAATAAGGAGATATCATGGGAACAAACTTTTTTAAAAGCACTAAAAATAAAAAAATTATAGCAATAAGTTCCGTTTCTATAGCTACACCTATCACTGTAGGTGCTCTTTTCTATGTTTCAACAACAGATAAAGCAAATGCTGCTGAACGTTCTAAATTATTAAATGATAATGTTGCTTCCATTAACACTGGAAATAATTTAAATTTTAAAAATGGTTTTAATTCACATAGAGATAATAATCAAGAACCAAAAGAAACAAAAGCACAACAAGAGCCACCTAAAGAAAATAAACCAGTTAATCAACCACCAGCAGAAACACCACCTCCACCAGTAAATCCACCTGAAGTTGATCCTAAACCAGTTGATCCTGATAAACCTAAAGATCAAGAAAAACCAAAAATTACTGAACAACCAAAACAACCAGAACCAAAACCGGAAGATACTAAAAAAGAAGATCCAAAAGTTATTGATATAATTACTCCTGAACCAAAACCAGTTCCAAAAGAACCAGAACCAGTAATTACTCAACCAGTAGAAAAACCTAAACCATTACCAGTTCCAACTGTAGAATCACCAAAACTACCCGCTCCAATAGGTGATAAAAACTCAGAAATTACAATTGATTTTTATGGTGAAAAAATTAGAGTAAGTCTTGAAAAACCAACACCAAGAAAAATTGATCAAAGAGATATTAATGCAGGTAATGCTAATAGAGTAGAATACATTAACCAAATAACCCCTAAATTAACAGGAATTCAAGTTACTGACAAAATTATCGAAGCAAATAAAAGAAGTGCTCTTAGAGGTTTAAGTAGATCAGTTCCTTTAGATCAAGCTTCCTTTCCTGAACTTCGTTCTGGAGCATTAAGTGAAAAGCAAATTAAAGAACTCTTAGCTACTGATTATAGTTCAACTGGTTATTATAAACATATCATAGATAAATTTTGAAAATTAATAGCAAATGGAGATAAAGTTGTTAATTTTTTAAAAGAAGAAGGAAAAAAAGAATATTATAAAACTTTAAGAGCTCATAAAGATGAAGATTGAGCTAAATTAAAAATCATTTCCTTTTTAGATATGACTAAATTTACTACTTTATCAAGTAATGCTAAAAAACAACTTGGTGAAGGTTATGTTATTTATGATGATAATTCTAATGTTTATATAAATGATGATGGAGAAATTGATTCTTATTCAACTTCACCACTTATCAATTCTACAACTGCAAGATTAACTAGAGATAATTCTAAAAAACGTGTTTTTGGTTACAATGATTGAAGAGGAAGATATCCTGATGAGGTTAGAAACGGAACTTATCCAGGTTGAAATAAAAGCGATGTTACAAATGAATATTCTAATAAATATAACATAACTCCAGGACAAGGAATTAAGTTTGAGAAACTTAAAAGAATCGAACCTTTAGAGGGTGAAAGAAATGAAGGAATTGTTGTTACAATAGATGTTGCTGATCCAAATGCTTTAAGTAAAACTAAAAAATTAATTGAAGATTTAACAAAAGCAAATGAATCAATTACGTCATACAGAATCATTAACATAGGTAAAAAAGGTTCTTCAAATTATGATTTCTTTAGTATTTTTAAAGCATTACCTGATAAATTACCACAATTAGAGTTATTTTTTGAAACTTACAACACAAGTGCCCTTTTAGCTATTAAAGATAAAGAAATTGATGAATTATCTTTATTAACAACAGGAAATTCACTTGCAGAAGGTTGAGCAATTAATCCAATTGCTCTCAAAAAAGTTGCTTGAATCAACACAGTGGATTACAATGTAAGTTTTAACTATTCAGCAAGACAAACAATTGCTACAAGAATAACTTTTGATACAATTGCTTTTAATGATGTTAATATAGGAGAAAATAAAGACTTAACAGAAATTAATAATGCTTTAAGAATGGTTTACTACGTTAGAAATAATGAACCATTTTTTGAAGGTAGTTTTGGTCCAGGATTAGATCCAGATCATAAAGAAGGAGAAAATAGTTATCCAACTGGTTTAGATCTTTCTGGTGCTAAACAATTAAAATCATTAAAAGGTTTAATTTTCTCAGATACAATTAAACCTTCAAACAAACCAAGAAAACTAAAAAGAATTATTTTACATAATGAAGGTGATACTTTTGAAATTGGTGCTAGTGAAATGAATGGAGCTCAATTTGCTACTGTTCTTTCAACAGAAGGGATGCAACAACCAAGAAGTAAAATAGTATTTGATAATGGAAAAACAACTAAAAAAATTAGAATTGTTGCTGATTCAGCAGCAAATAAATTAAATTCGGAAGGAATTGCTAATTTAAAAACTTTAATTGATTTTAGTGATAATACTTTTGATTCAAATACTGTATTTGAGGTTTATTCATCTGATACAGAATTAGCAAATCAATTAAGAACTCTTGGTAAAGTTGTTCGTACAGTACAAAAAGGACAACCATCATTTTCATTCTCTTAATAGAAAGGATATTTAAATGAAAAAAAGTAAAAAAATATTACTATTTCCTTTAGTAACTACTTCAGTATTTGCTTTAGTTTCTTGTCAAAACACAATTTCTAATTCAAATAATAGTGATCCTAAAAAAGATCCAAATCCTTCTAATCCTGGAAGCAATCAATCAGCAACTATTAGCAATAATGATCAATTAAATAATTTAATAAAAGATTTAAGCGTTGATTTTAAAGGTTATGATGATTTTGATCGTCCAAAAAATTCTGTCTTTTTTACTAAGTTTTCTAAGGAATTATCTAACTTAACTCCAATAATTAAAGGAAGTCATAAAGATGATGTAACAGTTAAGGTTATTAGTGCTATTCCTGATAGAAAAGGTGAAAAAGATATTTCTAATCAAACTGGAAAAGGGAAAATTTTAGTTGAATTTACTGCTAAAAGCAATCCTAAAATTAAAGTTACAAAAACTTTAGATATTTCTGGTTTTAATAGTAATCCAGTCTTAACCGACGAAGAAGGTTATATTGTAAGTAATTTAGGTGATTTTATAGCAGCTAGTGATAAAGAAAAATATGTAACTCAATATAATCAACATCAAAGATATGAAAAAGATAATGAAGAATATTTAAAAGTTTTAAAACAACAACCAGGTTTTTCTGAAAGTGACTTTAGAAAAGATGTACACATTACACAAGAAGAAAAAGCAAAATTCGATGCTAAGGCAAAAGAAGCAGGAATTGATACTTTTGATAGTGCATTATTAAAAGGGTTTACCCTTCCTTCATATAATAACGATGGAACTTATGATGGATTAAAAATTTATGATGCACCTGAACCTGGTAAAGGACCTTCGTGAGTTGATGCAGCAGATAGAGATCAATATAAAATCGATGGAATTCCAAGATATTTAACTAATGATCACTATAAAACAGCAGCTATGCAAACTTTCCATGTTACTTTTAATAATCCAGATCCAGAACATCCAGGTGATCCAAAATGAAGTTCACCAACTTCAGGAACAATGTGAATTTTAGATTATGAGAAAAAAACTGATGGAAGTTATCCAACAAAATGATACTTTGGTACTAATTTACACGTAGCAGAAGCTTTAAGTGATCAAACTGTTAATTTTGGTTTATCAAGAATAAATAGAGATGCTGCTGTTAGAACTAAGTTTAAAATTTTATCTTTTGATGATAATTTCACAAACTTTGGTTTTTCAGCATTACCTAAAGATAAAAATAGTGAAAAACCTATTAAAGTAATTTATAGTGGAGAAGATTTCTTAAACTCTAAACCTTCTGATTTTCTTGCAAATGATCAAAAAGAGAAATTTAAAGACACAGAAGAATTTGCAGATTTTGCAGTTATAGAAATTGATTTTAGCAAAATAAATCCTTCACAAATTGGTATTTATACAGGAATAAAAGGTGGTTCTGTTTCTTTCAATCAAGATACTTTCAGAAACAATCCTTCCGAAATGGCAAAAATTGTTACTAATGAATATGCAAATCATACAAATGAACAAATTAAATTTAAAACAGAATCTTATTTTAAAAACTATGATAAAATTAACAAAAATTTAAATTATTCAAAACCAGATACAAATGTAGATAATTTATACATCGTAGGTTATCCTTCTGCTAAAAATGATTACTTTTTAAAACAATATGAAGAAGATGATCAAAGAGATAAAGCAGCACATACATTTAGTCTATGAACTAATGCTGAAACTAAATATTTTGATAACATCACTTATGATCAAGTAACAGGAAAATACAATTTTAGTGATGAAGAAATTAACAGAGGAAATTATTTATCTTATGAAATTGGTTATCGTTCCTTTGTTGATAAACCTGGTGTTCTTGATGCCTTTATTTCAGCAACAAGAACTGGAAAAGATTTACACGTTGCTAAATTAGATAATAATAAAAAACTAATAGCAGCAGGTTTATCATATTTACCTAAACATTATGTGCCAGTTGGTGGTGCTTCAGGTTCATCAATAAGAAATCAAAATAATGAATTAGTAGCAGTATATCATACTTCTAATAATTCTGCTAAAACAGGAGTTGCTTCAGCATTTAGATCTGAAGGATATGATTATAAAGGAATTTATGGTGGTTCTAGTTCAAATGCATATCACTTGCCACAATATGATTTAATTTACGGTGGTGGTAAAGACCAAAAAAATTCTTATAGACAAGCACTTCAAAAATTATATGGTAATAATTATAAAACTAATTTATTTGATAATATCACACAAATTCCTGAAAAATTCCAATTTAAAAACACAAGTGAAATAGAAAAAACAGCAGATAAAAAATAGGGTAAAACCTATTTTTTGTTTATAATTTATAGCATAGGGAAAGGTGGTATACTTGCAAAAGAAAATTGAAATAAAGTTCTTTGTACCAAGAAATTTTTATAGATTATTTTTATCAATGTATGGATTATTTTTTATAATGTTAATAAGAACATTTTTACAAGATTTATACTTTAGTACACATTATATTGTTTTTGCTGTTTCTCTTATTGGAGCTATTACTATTTTAAGTATTGCTATTTTTTATACTGTTATGTGAATTAAAATTAATAAAAGTAATATAGTTATAGAATCAGGAAGATTAAAAGGAGAAAGTTGTGCTAATTCTTTAGAACGTCCTAAAAATTTTGATTGATTTAAAATTGAAAAAATAGATATTAATGTTAGAGAAATCCTTCAGGTAGAGCATTTTTATGAAAAAGGGAAAGATAGTATTAAAGTTATTACTAAAAATCAAACTTATTATTTACATTATGTTTTTAATTACCAAAAAACAATGTTAGAATTAAATGCTTTGATTGAAATTATGAAAGAAGAAAGATGGCATTAATTATTTTTGCAAAGGGAAAACCCTATTTAAACGCAAAAATTTAAGATTAAAAAAATAGTCCAATTAAGGACTATTTTTGTGCTTTTTCTATTTCTCCCATCTTTCCCAGTTTGCCCTAAGAAATTAGACTAAAATTGGAATTTATAGATTTTTACTATATATTTATATATATAGTAATTTTTATTAAAAAAAATAAAAAAAATAATTGCACTTAATTGCATTTTGTGGTATAATATAAGGATGGAAAAGAAAAATTTAATATTATTTAATGTTTCAGGAAACAAAAAAGGCGTAATTTATAAATACGTTGGATGGACAACAGGTTTTGGAAAAGCACCAACAAGATGATTTAGCCTTGGAAATTTAGAAAAATTACTTGAGAAAAAAGAAAATGCAGTAGAAATTCTAAAAGAAAAACTAAAATCTTTTTCTTCACTTGATAAAAAAGAAAGAGTTCAGTCTGCATTACTGGAGTCTTTGGAAAGTGATGAGCTTGTAAGAGTAAATAAAAATGTTGGACACGAATTGATAGAAGACTTACTCAATAAACACAACATTTTTGAATCTTTTGAGAAAACAAGACATAAGGATATGAAGAAAATCTTCAATTTTTTAGTTGCAAAAAGGATTTACAATCCTTCAAGTATTTTCTCTTCTTTTAGTGATCAAGGTGAATTCAATAGTGATATTTCAGCATCAAAAAATAGTTTTTATAGACTTCTTGAAATTGTTGAAAGCAATCAAGCAAATCTTGTAAATGCACTTCATCAAATGGTATTAAAAGAAACAAACAGGAATTTAAATGAAATTTATTTTGACTCATCAACTGTTTATTTTGAATCTTTTCAAAGAACAGGTTATAGACAAACCGGTTATTCTAAAGATGGAAAATTCAAGGAAGATCAAATTGTAATTGCCTTAGCATGCGATGGTAATGGAATACCTTTCCATATCAAAGTTTTTAGTGGTAACACTCCAGATTCAAAAACTATGATTGAATTCTTGCTTGAACTTGAGCAAATGTATAAAATTAAAAACATAACTGTAATAGCAGATCGTGGAATGAGTACATCTGGAAATATCAGATTTTTAGAGCAAAAAGGTTATGGCTTCATCATTTCTTACAAAGCAAAAGCAAGTTCTAAAGAATTCAAAGAATATGTTTTGAATGAGAAAGATTATGTTTATGTAAATGATAATTTAAAATACAAATCCACAGATTTCTTTTCCACTTTTAAAAATAAAAGAGTTACAGAAAATGTCAGAAGAAGAATTGTAACTATAAGCAAATCAAGAGCTTTAAAAGATAGAGAAGATAGACAAAATTTAATTAATAATTTTAAAAAGAAACAAAATAAAGATGGAACTGTAGATTCTTCAAAAATGCTTGGTACTAAAAAATGTAAATACTTTACTGAGATATCAAAATTAAAATTTGAATTGGATTACAAGAAAATTCAAAGAGATGAAGAATTTGATGGTGTTTATGTATATGAAACCAATTTATTAAATTTAAGTGAATCTCAAATAAT